>JAGQWW010000389.1 GCA_020436955.1 Saprospiraceae bacterium
ACCGTTCCACCGAACATATAGTGCAAGCTGCTAATGAGGTAATTACTTTCAACAAAAAGCAAATCAAAAAGACCATCTGGTCAGATAAAGGAGAAGGTCAAAAGATCAAGGTCATCAAGGCCATGTCGGACAATGAGGAAGGTAAACGAGTTGCCGATACCATCCTTGAGCAAAAGAATCGTTTCCATTTAAGGAATGAAGACATTGCTATCCTGTACCGTACCAATGCCCAGTCCAGGGTCTTTGAAGAGCATTTACGCAAGTATAATATTGCCTATAAAATTTATGGTGGTTTGTCTTTCTATCAAAGAAAAGAAGTGAAAGACATCATCGCTTACCTCCGATTGGCGGTCAATCCAAAAGATGAAGAAGCATTCAGAAGGGTAGTGAACTATCCTAGAAGAGGCATTGGAGGCTCTACCATCGATAAATTGAGTGCAGTAGCCAGTGAGATAGGAGTTCCGATGTTCGAAGCTATTGAACACCTGGATGTGCCCAGTAGAGCAAAAAATAACCTACTCGATTTCAAAAAGATGGTGGTCGAGTTTGGAAAAAAGGCCCAGACTTCCAACGCATACGAAGTAGCAAGTTTTGTGACCCGTCAATCAGGTCTGCTCGATACCCTAAAAACTGATACTTCTATCGAAGGGTTAAGCAGGATTGAAAACGTGAATGCCCTTTTGGATGGTATCAATGAATTTGTTGAAAACGATGTTGTAGTAGAGGGTGAAGAAAACACGGACAAGTCCCTGAGTACTTACCTACAAAATATTGCCTTGTTGACCGACTTTGATCAAAATGAGGATGAGCAGGATTTTGTGACCCTGATGTCGGTACACTCCGCAAAAGGATTGGAATTTAAATCGGTGTTTGTGGTTGGTCTGGAAGAGAATTTATTCCCATCCTTCATGTCCATGGATACGGCAGAAGGACTGGATGAAGAGCGTCGCCTTTTCTATGTAGCCTTGACCCGTGCCGAGCAATTTTTAACGCTGACCTTTGCCAACAGCCGATACCATTATGGCAACATTCGCTACAATCAACCGAGTAGATTTTTAGAGGAGATATCTTCGGAGCGCATGGATAGCAATGCTTCCGTCAATAGTTTCTCCCAACCCGGCTTTGGTCGTTCCGATTGGAAGACTGAGTTTTTTGAAAACAGCAAGAACCGCAATGCAGAGAAGTCGCTTTCCAAGGTGGCAGGCAATTTTGCACGTACTGCCAAAAGCCAACAAGCAGCGGCCAATGTAGATACCGCCAATTTTAAACCAAACGCTCCTTCTGAAATCGAAGTGGGTCATAAAGTACTACACCTGAAGTTTGGAGAAGGAAGAGTCGTTAAAATTGACGGAGGTACTTCCAATCGTATGGCTACCATCATGTTTGACAACATTGACCAGCCCGAAAAGCGTATCATGTTGAAATTCGCCAAATTGCAAATCCTAGCATAAACAGACCCTATGTTGTACATGGTCCCTACTCCTATCGGTAATCTGGAAGACATGACCTACAAGGCTGTGCGCATCCTGGCTGAGGTACAACTCATATTGGCAGAAGATACCCGCACCAGCAAGCGGTTGATGGACCATTATAACATCGAGACTCCTTTGCGATCTTTTCATGCCCACAACGAACACAAGGTACTGGATGACATCGTTGCCCAATTGGAATCCGGAGCGGACTATGCTTTGGTGACCGACGCAGGTACGCCCGGTATTAGCGATCCCGGATTTTTATTGGTGCGTGCTTGTGTAGAAAAAAGTATTAAGGTAGAATGTTTGCCCGGGGCAACAGCTTTCATACCAGCCTTGGTGGCAAGTGGTATCCCCTGCGACCGCTTCCATTATGAAGGATTCTTGCCCCATAAAAAAGGTCGCCAAACCCGCTTGAAATACCTGGCCGAATTGCCCAACACCTTTGTGTTGTACGAATCACCCTATCGTCTCATCAAGTGCCTCGAAGAATTAAAAGAGCATTGTGGTGGTGAACGCAAAGCCTGCGTATGCCGGGAGCTAACCAAACTCCACGAAGAAGTCAATACCAATTCCATCGATGCTTTGATTGAAGATTTCAAAGCAAGGCCTGCTGTAAAGGGGGAAATAGTGGTGGTGGTAGCCGGTTCCGAGTGATTTGTGAAACCTTTTTCCTCTCCAATCTGTCTTAATTATCCTAAAGGCATATCTTTGCGCCTTATTTTTTCTAAAAATGCGGATATAATTTTCCTTTTTATATGAAAGTATCACTCAACTGGTTAAAACAGTACATCGATTTATCAGATTTTACGCCGGATCAGATTTCCGAGATGTTGACGGACCTTGGATTGGAAGTAGAAGGGATGGAAGTGTTTGAAAGCATCCAGGGCGGACTGGAAGGGATCGTGGTCGGTGAGGTAAAAACCTGTGAAAGACACCCCAATGCTGATAAATTGTCCTTGACTACAGTCGATGTTGGAACAGGCGAACTGTTATCTATCGTTTGTGGAGCACCCAATGTGGCCGCCGGTCAGAAAGTTCTGGTCGCAACAGTTGGCACTATGCTTTACCCTTCTGAAGGGGATCCTTTTCAAATCAAGGAAAGCAAAATCCGTGGTGAATTGTCCCAGGGCATGATCTGTGCAGAAGATGAGTTGGGCATTGGACAGGATCACAGTGGTATCATGGTATTGCCGGGTGAGGTAAATGTAGGTCTGAAAGGTGCCGACTATTTGAATATTGAAAGTGATGTGGTGTATGAAATTGGATTGACACCCAATCGTTCAGATGCCACCAACCATATTGGGGTAGCCAGAGATTTAGCTGCAACTTTGAAAATCAATTTTCAAAAAGATGCAGAAGTAAAATGGCCCGAAATTTCATCTTTCGAAGTAGAAGGTCATGACCTTCCTATTGAAGTAAAAGTTGAAAATACGGAAGCCTGCCCAAGGTATTCCGGCGTATGTATCAAAGGTGTAAAAGTAGGGGAGTCTCCTGAGTGGTTGCGCAACCGCCTGAATGCTATCGGAGTACGTCCAATCAACAATATTGTTGACGTTACAAATTTCGTGTTGCATGAAATGGGTCAACCCTTGCATGCCTTCGATTATGACCAGATAGCGGATCACAAGGTTTTGGTGAAGACTCTACCTGCAGGTACCAAATTTTTGGCT
>JAGQWW010000390.1 GCA_020436955.1 Saprospiraceae bacterium
TGTAAATCGTTACTTTTCAACATCTGACTTAACTATTTCCTTTTATATAAAACCCACCGGCACTACCCCGTTTAAATACCAATTATTGACAAAAAGGGATTCCTGTAACTTGGGACCACAACTGGATTTTCAATTGAATGGTAGTTTTGGCAGGGTAGATATTGAATGCAGAGAGAATGAGTACAATTACTTCTCCGGACTTTCAGCAGAGTTGGATGCTCAACAGTGGCAGCATATTGTATTGGTTAGAAAAGGTATATATGCCTATACGTTTATCAATGGTACCCTGCGACAAAAGTCCCGAAAATGCAGAGGGGTAGATATTTCCAATACGACTAATTTGCGTTTTTCTGATAGTCCTTGCATGGGTCCGGGGCTTAGACGCTTTAAGGGTGTACTGGACGAGTTGAAAATATTTAACAGAGCATTTTCAGAAGAAGAGGTCCTACAATTATTCCATTCTGTACCACTTGAGGATGTAAATCAGGACTGCTTTAGTTAAGTTTTTGCATCATATTCCTAAAATGTAAACCGTAAGCTATAATTTTGCCCACCTTTTATCAACCGGAGCAAACGAATCCGGCTGAATTACGTTCCTTCTAAAAATTGCAACCATGTTTGGAAACTTAATGGGTAATATGGAAGAAAGGCAGGCAGCTATGAAAGAACGCCTGGCCAAAATTGAATTGGAAGCTACCGCTGGAGATGGTGCTATCACCATTCAAATGAATGGAAATAATGAGGTGCTGAATGTCTCTATCGATCCATCAAAACTTGATTGGGAAGATAAAGAACAGGTAGAAGATCTGATGATGGTAGCAGTAAATCGTGCCATTGACAAAGCAAAAGAAGCAGCAGCCCAGGAAGCCCAGAAAATGATCTCAGAAATGTTGCCTCCTGGCATGGGTGACTTTGGCAACCTTTTTGGCTAAAATATTGGATGTAAAATTCCGTTACTTTCCCAATTGACCTAAGATAAAAGAAACATAATGCGTAAAATATTTGCTCCTCTTGTATTTATTTTTTTCGGATTTCAAATACAGGCTCAAATTGATGTAGGACTTATTGGATATATGTCTTTTGACTCTTGTACGGCGAAAGTTGATGCCGGGAATTCAGCATTATTTGCTCAAATCGATGGCAATCCAACTTGTGAATGTGGTGTTTCAGGCAATGCATTAAAATTTGATGGCATCGACGATTATATTGAAATCTTGGGTTCGGGTGTCAGTGACCGGTTCCGCAGGGAGGATTTTTCCATTAGTTTTTATTTTAAACCAGTTGGTGCTTCAGGAGTACAGACCATCCTTACCAAGACTGGTACCGATTGTAGTACCCAAGGCCATTTTGCAATTCGTTATGACGGAGGTCCAAGGTTTATCAGTGTTCCTTTTGTTGAAAACAGTAACAAACAAGCCAGTTTATCAAGAGTGAAAGTACCTGCAGAAGCTTGTTGGAATCATGTGGTTTTGATTCGAAGATCCAATCGAACCATTATTTATATAAACGGCCAGTATGTAACTGAAAAGGAAGCACCGGACAGGGTAGACCTGACTAATGCAGGTCCACTTTGGATAGGTCGTAGTTATTGTTCTCAAACAGACCGCTTCTTTTCAGGCTTGATAGATGAATTGAGAATTTACAATCGTGCCTTGTCAGAAGATGAAATTTCAGAATTGTACCTTGCTCCGGATAAGATTTTAACTGATAATACCAGGATCTTTCTTGGCGAGTCGGTTGATATTGATATTTCTGAAACCTGTGCTACCAATTTCAGTTGGTCACCGGCTACCAATGTAGCCGATGTAAATGATCCTGAAACTACTTTGAGCCCTACCACCACGACTACCTATCGGTTGAATTTTACAGATGATCAAAATTGCACCGCCTTTGATACTATCAATATAGTAGTAATTGATCCAACTACGCTGGACTGCGAGGAGGTTTTTCTTCCAAAAGCATTTACGCCAAATGGAGATGGCCTCAATGAAGAATATGGTATCAGTAATCCGGAAATATTCAATGTAGGTGACGGTACTTTTGGCGGTCTGGATATATTTGATCGTTGGGGAAATCTTGTTTTTTCTACCACTGATCCAAACGAAACCTGGGATGGTCGTTACAAAGGAGAATTTCTAAATCCGGGTGTTCTACTGTACAAAGTCAGATACGAATGTAACGGTGAAGAATTCATTGATGCAGGTAGCCTTACCCTCATTCGATAATCTAAGGGAAGTATAAAAGCTCAAAACTTTTTCCCCTATGATTGTTTTGTATTTTTGCAATCGTATTTAAGTGCAACAAAACAATTATACAGATTATGACCGTTCAGGCATTATTAGATAGAGCATTAAATTTTGAATGGCTTAGCCCTGAAGAAGGGGTTTTCCTACTGGAAAATGCCAGTACTGCTGACTTGATGTATGTAGGACATGAGTTGAGGAAAAAGCAGGTGGCCGGCAATTATGTTACCTGGATTATAGACCGCAATTCAAATACAACCAACGTTTGTATTGCCAACTGTAAATTCTGCAACTTTTACAGACGTCCGGGGCACGATGAGTCCTACATTACTACCATTGAGGAATACAAGCAAAAGATAGATGAGACTTTCAAATTAGGAGGTGAGCAATTGCTTTTGCAAGGTGGTCACCACCCGGATCTTGGTTTGAAGTTCTACGTTGATCTTTTTAAAGAGCTTAAAAACCTATATCCTACCCTCAAGCTTCACGCATTAGGACCTCCGGAGATTGCTCACATTGCAAAATTGGAAGGTGCTACCCATACTGAAGTGTTGAAAGCATTGAAAGAAGCCGGACTGGATTCCTTGCCGGGTGCTGGTGCTGAGATTTTGAGTGACCGCGTAAGGAGACTTATTTCAAAAGGAAAATGTGGAGGACAGGAGTGGCTGGATGTAATGCGTGCTGCACACCAATTGAATATTACTACTTCCGCTACCATGATGTTTGGTCATATTGAAACCAACCTTGAAAGGATGGAGCACCTTGCAGCCATGCGCCAGGTCCAATCTGAGAAGCCGGAAGATGCAAAAGGGTTTATCGCTTTCATTCCATGGCCTTTCCAGGATGAGGACACTATTTTGAAAAAACTAAAAAGAGCCAGGAATACCGTAACAGGTG
>JAGQWW010000391.1 GCA_020436955.1 Saprospiraceae bacterium
GCCAATAAATCGTCCTGAAAAGAATCAAACAAGGCAGAGGTTTCGTCATTCAATACTCCGGGAATCAATCTTCCTATACTGTCAACCAGGATAGCGGCGGCCAATTCTCCTCCGGAAAGCACAAAATCTCCGACCGAAATTTCCATGGTTACATACTGGTCCCTGATCCTCTGGTCAATTCCTTTATAATGCCCACAAATCAAAAGCAGATTTCCTTGCAATGATAATTTATTGGCAATTTTTTGATTGTAAGTTAGACCATCAGGCGTCAGAAAAATGATCTCGTCATAGGTGCGCTCCTTTTGAAGGTCTTCAATACAATTTGAAAGTGGCTCAACCATCATTACCATTCCGGCCCCACCACCAAATTGATAGTCATCGACTTGTTTATGTTTACCCAAACCATACGTACGCAAGTCAATCAAATTCACCTCCAACAAACCCTTGTCATTAGCTCTCTTTAAAATGGAATGATTGAAAGGGCTTTCCAATAATTCAGGCAAAACAGTTATAATATCTATATGCATCATATTATGATTCAAGTCTTTGAGCTAGAGGTTGCAAAGATTTTTCGATAGTCAAATCATGCCCTGAAGGGACCACGGAAACATACCCGTTTGATAGCGCATTTACATCTGTATCTTCCCTTGGGTCATCATTGATAAATTTGCCGGTAAGCCAATAATATTTTTCCCCTCGAGGGTCTGTTGCTTCTGCAAATTCTTCAATCCATCTGGCATCCGCTTGCCTGCACACTTTTATTCCTTTTATACCTCCTTCCGGCTTGTTGGGGAAATTTACATTTAGCAATCTGCAGCCGGGCAATCCATTAGCCAGGGTTTCACTTACTATTTTGGCAATGAATGGCTTACATGGTTCAAAATCTGCATCCCAACTGTAATCCAATAATGAAAATCCAATGGAATTTACACCTTCCAAAGAAGCTTCCATCGCGGCAGACATAGTGCCTGAATAGATAATATTAATGGATGCATTGGAGCCATGATTTATGCCCGAAAGACATAAATCTGCTTTTTTATCTTTCAGCAATACATGTTTTGCCAGTTTAACACAATCTGCGGGAGTGCCGGAACATTCATAGGCTTCTATTCCACCAAACATATCAACCTTATGCAATCTAAGGGGCTGCGTAATGGTAATAGCATGTCCTTGACCTGATTGAGGTGAGTCCGGTGCCACAACCAAAACCTCCCCATAATTTCTTGCGACCTCTACCAGGGCTTTGAGTCCCGGGGCAGCAATACCATCATCATTTGTCAATAAAATCAGCGGTTTGCCTCCTTGATTTGATGTAGCCATATATTTGAATTGAAATTTTTAAAATGGAAGGCCAAATTTATACATTAAAAAACGCTTTGGGTTAAGTTGAACTACCTATTTTCGCCGCATGACGCATACAGACATCCTAAAGGACCTTAAGAAAGGAATCTACAAGCCGATTTACTTCCTGCATGGTGAGGAAGCATATTTTATCGATATGGTCTCTGACTATATCGAGGACCACGTTTTGTCCGAAGGTGAAAAAGGCTTTAATCAAACGATTTTATACGGCAAGGAAAGTAATTTTCAATTGGTGGTGGACAATGCTTCCCGTTACCCGATGATGTCACAATACCAGGTCGTTATTGTAAAGGAAGCCCAGGAAATGCGAGACCTGGAAGACCTGATAAAATATGTCGAAAAACCGCTTTCCTCTACAGTTTTGGTTATTTGTTACAAGCATAAAGCCTACAAAAAATTCACTTCGAAGTTTGGAAAAGCATTAAAGGAACATGCTGTTATCCTGGAAGCTAAACCATTATATGATAATCAAATAGCGGATTGGGTAAAGGACTATCTTAAAAAAGGAAAATTATTGCCGGAACCGGAAACCAGTCATTTGATTGCAGAATATTTGGGTACCGACCTTTCAAAGATTAGCAATGAATTAGATAAACTCATTCTCAATCTTGAACCTGGTTCTACCATAACAGCTGCTGATGTTGAAAAACACATTGGAATCAGCAAAGACTATAATATTTTTGAATTCCAAAAAGCTATAGCGGCCCGGGAAATTCAAAAATCTAATCGTATTGCTAATTATTTCATTGCCAATGAAAAGAAAAATCCATTGGTCATGATCATCTCAAGTCTTACCGGCTTCTTTACTAAAGTTTACCAATTACATCACCTGAAGGGACAGGGACAGGAAATGATTTTAAAAACCCTTGGTTTACGTTCTGCATGGTTTTTAAAAGATTATCAGGTTGCTGCCAAAACCTACAACCTCCATAGAACTGAATTAATCATTGCTACCCTTAAGGAATATGACTTGAAATCAAAGGGAGTAGATTTTAACGCGACCAATGCGCCTGATGGAGCTCTTTTGAAAGAATTACTGTGGAAAATCCTGCATCCCGGTTGATTCTTTCATAGCCTTTTCCCAAAAAAACACACCTAACAAGCCACTGAAAAGATTGACCAGGAAATGCAAAATGATAGGAATAATTAAGGAGCCGGTCAGGATTAACAAAGTTGAAAATACCGTAGCTAAAATAGCAATCTTCGCAACCGCCTGCCATCCCTGGTACATATGAGAACTTGCAAAAATTATAGATGGCAATAACACGGCGATGAAAGTTGATGTTAAACTATGATCCAGTAATTGAAAAAGATAATGGATCAGGAATCCCCGGAATAAAATTTCTTCACAAATAGCAGCCGTTATTACTACCATTAAGAACCCGGCCATTTGTTTGCCGGTAGTAGGAAGAAAAGGGGTGTATTTGCTCCATTCTTTCACTTGTTTGATTCTAGCTGCCTTATTTCTTAGCTGCCACCATGCATCAAATAAATATGCCATTAGAAAGGTACCGGATAAAAGCCAAACTGCCATCGGGTCTTCAACCTGAGGCCATCTAAATCCAAGATCATAAAAGTTTTTGCCAGATAAGAACCATATTCCAACCAGAATAGCTGAAATAAACCATTGGGAAAAGGAATTCGCTTTGTATATACTGAATTTTTCCTGGGTGGTAAGCGGTTCCTCCACTTCAAATATTTGACCTCTCATCAAAGACTGAAATGGGATTACCCCCATTAAAACAAATGCTGCTATATGTTCCAGAAAACTGGGACCA
>JAGQWW010000392.1 GCA_020436955.1 Saprospiraceae bacterium
TTTTAACAACTTTTCTAAAAAAGTTTTTGGTTTTCTCTTTAACTTTGGCGTCTGTTTAAAATTGATAGTACCTCTAAATACATTCTATATTGACATTAAAACCTCTACAAAGTATTATTATGAAAAGAATGTTTACCAAATTTTTGACTGTTTCTTTAGTGGTTTTGGGGGCGATGAGCCTGAATGCTCAGGACATCCACTTTTCCCAGTTTTACCTTTCGCCACTGAATCTAAACCCAGCCATGACCGGTGTTATGAATTGTAACGTTAGGTTGGTGGCAAACTACCGCAACCAGTGGGCCAGTGTATTGAAATCTTATGCTTACAACACATATTCTGTTTCTTATGACCAAAAGATTCCGGTAGGTCGTTATGACTACTTCGGTATCGGAGGTTCATTCTGGGGTGACCGTGCAGGTCGTTCTGATTTTGCACAACTACAGGGTAAATTGTCTCTTTCTTATGCCAAGCGTATGGGTGGCTACAGAAATGAAGCGCACTATCTTGTATTTGGTGTTGACGGAGGTGTGTTGCAAAGAAGTATAGACTATACCGGTTTGCAGTGGGGTACCCAGCACAGCGGAAATGGTACCTACGATCCAACTGCAAGTTCACTTGAGAACTTTACCAATGACAACGTATTGGTGCCAGACCTGGCAGCAGGTTTAATGTGGTTCTCTGTATTTGACGAAAATAACAACCTTTATATCGGTGGTGCTTATCACCACTTAAATAGAGCTGACATTTCATTCCAGGATCAAGTAGAAGATCAGATTTACAGCCGCTTTACAGTTCATGCAGGTGGTGAATTCGCCATCGCGGACAAAGTGAGTCTTGTACCAGGTGTTATTACCATGATTCAAGGACCTTCTTTGGAAGTAAATGCGGGTACAAGTTTACGATTCTTGTTGTTCAAGAGCCGTTATGAGGAACAAGCCATCCAGTTTGGTGCATGGACTCGTTTGTCTAACAGATTGGAAGATGGTATCCACTCAGATGCGTTGATTCTTTCTACCAGATTTGATTACAATGACTTCAGTCTTGGATTCAGCTACGACTTGAACATCTCTGACCTTCGTCCAGCATCTAATTCAAATGGTGCGTTCGAATTTGCATTGGTGTACAAGATTTGTGGACCGGAAAAGAGAAATGTATACTGTCCTAATTTCTAAGGACTCCGGCTTAGGCCTAAAAAACCGGCAGGTCAATTACCTGCCGGTTTTTTTTTGCTTTTGTATAAAGCAGTCTAAGGTTTATATAAATTAAGACGGCAAAATAAAGGACGGACTAAAAAATTCTTATTTTAGCGCTTCTGAAACACACTGAATAAAATCAAATTTTGATATGCTTGGAGGTAAGAAAGATAACAACGGAAGAAGCGGTACTATCATTCCCGCATCTACTTCACATGGCCTGAACAGCATTGTCCAGGGTACAGCATTGACTGGCGATATCAATGCCGGAAACGATATTCGTATTGACGGAACCATCAAAGGAAACCTGACTTGTAAGTCGAAGGTAATAGTTGGCCCAACCGGGGTAATTGAAGGAGATGTACATTGTCAGAATGCCGTTGTAGAAGGGAAATTTAAAGGGAACCTGACCGTTAGGGAGCTATTGCATGTAAAGGAATCAGCTTCCATGGAAGGTAAAATCTATACAGGAAAGATAATCGTTCAATCCGGTGCTGTCTTTAATGTAAGTTGCCAAATGGGAGCAGACTCGCTTCCGAAATCTAATTCACAAGCAAGGGAAATTGTCAAAGAATCAGCCACAGCCTGAAAAGGACAAACAGGATAATACTGGGAGCGCTAACGCTTTTATGAAATACTCAGGCATGGCCTTTGAAATGGCTGCTATTATTTTCTTCTTTGTTTTTGTAGGTAAAAAAGTAGATGAAAAAGTTGCCCTTGAAAGCCCCTGGTTTACCATTTTAGGGGTGTTTATAGGAGCTTTCGCTGCATTTTATTTTACCTTAAAGGACCTCATTTTAAAAAAATAAATGACCTCCGGAAAATTTTACAGAGACCTTGCTATTGTTTCCGTTGCAACATTTGCCTGCATGTACGGCCTGCAATTGATGGAGCCCTTCGCTCCTTATTTTTATCTGTCCGTAGCCGTTCAGGTATTCTTCATTTTCTTTAGTGTTTTGATGTTTGAAGTAGGTAAGATTGCCCTTCAAAACGAAAACAAAAACCTTTTTACCTCTCTGGTGATCGGTTTTACCTTCGGTAAAATGTTGCTTGCAGTTTTGATTGTTATAGTGTATGCCAAAGCTTTTGCACCGGAAAGCCAACTTTTTGTTGCGCCGTTTTTCCTGGTTTATCTCATCTACACTATCTTCGAAACTTCATTTATGATGCGTTTGGGAAACCCTAAAACTAAAAAAGATGACCAGCTATAATGTAACCGTTGATGGTGAAAATAAGATAGAAATAAGCAATGAATCTCTTGCTCAAATGGATTGGATAGAGACAGGGAAAAATACCTGGCATATCCTGGAAGGCAATAAATCTTATGTTGTAGAATTTCTACACATGGATACCCAAAAGAAGCTGGCTACCCTGAAAGTTAATGGTGTAAAACATCACGTTTGTATAGAAGATCCCTACGATCAGTTGGTTAAAAAAATGGGATTATCAGCGACGGTAGCACATAAGGTCGATGAAATCAAAGCACCTATGCCCGGACTTGTTTTAGACATCATGGTGGAAGCAGGACAAACCATCAAAGAAGGAGATCCACTTTTGATCCTGGAAGCCATGAAGATGGAAAATGTCCTGAAATCGCCCGGTGAAGGCGTAGTAGAAGCTATCAAGGTAGAGAAAGGAGCTGCTGTAGATAAGGGAGCAGTGTTGATTAAGTTGCAGTAGGAATTCGATAGGGGATATGGGATAGGCAATTGGGGATTTAGGATGGAAGATGGAAGATGAAGGATGGAAGATTCCAATTAATTCTCCCCCCAATCCTCAAGGGACAATCTCATTTAGATAGTGATTTTTTTTGTTATTGTTTTCAATGCGTCCTTTGCGGATAAACCTTTGCGGACATTGCTTGAAACAGAAAACCAAGATTGAAGCTACTCGCAAGTGTTTAATATTCAATGATTTAAGCCAAAA
>JAGQWW010000393.1 GCA_020436955.1 Saprospiraceae bacterium
TGGAATATCAAAATCATTCCAGGTAGCAAGAATATTAGCTATGATCGCACCTCCAAATGAATGTCCAACCATTGTCACGCCGGAAGTATCAGGTACTACATGATCACCGTTACACAAAGTATCTAACGCACTTCTAATCCCGGTAAGACTGTTGGCCACAAACTCATCAGGGGTTGGAGAAAAGAGATTTTTCTGGTATCGAGGAAAGATTACAATGTTACCCTTCTTCACCAGGTGATCAATCCATTTGCCATAGACAGCTGGATTGTAAGCACCATAACCGTGCATAAAAATTACAATTGGTGCCACCTCAGGGCTGGATTGCGCTGCACTATTTACAGGTTCAAATAGCACAAAACCTTCTTCAGTATCAGCTCTATCTGTTACTCTTACTTCATCGAATACATATGCACTACCACCCGGACCTTCTTTAGGTTGTGTCAAAAAGGTGATTTCTTGTGCCCAAAGAGATAGGGAATTCAAAATTAAAGCGGCGAATAACAGCCCAAAACGGTTCATTTTACTTTATTTGCAATGTGATGATGCTATTCAAACATAAACATCGACAAAGGGTTTTATATTGCACCTGTAAATCGACAACAGTTTAACAATTTCAGATAAATCATGCCTTCAGCAAACCTGGACAACAAAAAAGTAGCAGTTTTAGGAGCCGGAAGTTTCGGTACCGCCATTGCCAACCTATTAGCCAGGAATGTTGATGTTATTTTATACACTCGGCGGGAGGAAATTGTAAAAAGCATCAACCAGGATCACACCCACTTGGGTGTCGAATTGTCTCCGCGGATTGAAGCTTGCATGGACCTAAAACAAATCGCAGATACCTGTACTGTTTTGTTTCCAGTTGTACCTTCAGAGCATTTCCGAAGTCTTATGCAAGACCTGGCTCCCTTTGTACGTCCCTACCATATCATGATACACGGTACCAAGGGATTCGACATTGGAGATTTGGATATGGATGACCTTAAAAAGCTCGATATTTCCAGAAAGCATGTAAGTACCATGAGTGAGGTCATCACCCAGGAGACCGTGGTGGTAAGGACCGGTTGTTTGTCCGGACCAAATTTGGCTTCCGAAATCATTGAAGGGCAACCAACTGCTACCGTGATTGGAAGTCGTTTCGAAGAGGTAATTGATATTGGAAAACGTGTGCTTACCAGCCACAAATTTCATGTATTCGGAACTGCTGATTTATTAGGAGCGGAACTGGCTGGAGCCTTAAAAAATATCATAGCAATAGGCTCAGGGGTATTACGAGGTATTGGATTAGGCAAAAATATCCAGGCCATGCTCATTACCCGTGGTTTGATTGAAATGGTTCACTTTGGTAAAGCCATGGGTGCAACGAGCGAAGCATTTTTTGGTACGGCAGGCATTGGTGATCTGGTAGCCACTGCTACCAGTAAGGACAGTAGAAACTTCACCTTTGGTTATCGGCTTGGCAAGGGGGATACTTTTGAAGATATCCAAAAGACCATGCCTGAATTGGCTGAAGGGGTCAGGACATTACAGATTGCTCAAATGTTGGCCAAACATTATAAACTCCACGTTCCAATTACCACCACCATTTACAAGGTAGTATTTGAAGGAATGGAAATTAGCCGCGCACTTGAATTCCTTATGCGTTATCCTTACGACGTTGATGTTGATTTCCTCGAAGGAAAGATTTGATCCTTTCTAGGCTTTTGTATCAATCAATGATTTAGCGAAATCAAGGAATTTCTCCAGATCCCGTTTCACCGTACTCATCCCAACAGAAACACGTGTTGCACCGCGCATTTTGCCTACGAAATCAAGAAATTCTTTGGTTGAAGTCACTTGTGGATTGCTCGTGAAAAAACGACTGATCTCTTCATTGGTCAGGCAATTGTTGATTTCATCAATACCGGGATTGCAAAAACAACCTGAACGGATAGAGATCAGATGCTTATTTGCCTCAGCTTCGATAAATTCATAATCGAATTTTTTTCCATCCTCATCAAAGAAGTTTAAAACGATGGAAGCGCCTCTTTGAGCCGACTCACCGGGACCAAAAATCTTCAACAATGGTTTGCCATTTGAATGGTGCAATTCATTCAACTGATGGATCAAAAAAGAAGTGAGCGAAGAAATCCTTTTATTAATGCGGTCGATTCCAATATTTTCAATGAAATCAAGACCAATAGAAATGGCCGGAATATTTAAATAATCAACCGTACCATTTTCAAAGCGCTCGTGGTTATTAGCCAGGAAATGTTTGGGTTCAACCACAGAAACAACAGTAACCGTACCTCCTGCGAACCAATGTTTTTTTAATTTTTCAAATTTAGATTTGTGCAACAACAAACAACCGATACCGGTAGGATGGCCAAATATTTTATAAAATGAAACGGAAACGAAGTCAGGTTGGATTTTCTTTAGGTCTAATTTGGAAGTAGGAACAAACGCCGCTGCATCCAATAATACATCCCATCCTTTAGCTTTTGCCTTGGCTACCCAATTGAGGTCGTGCTTTACACCTGATACATTGGATTGGGCCGGGAATGCAAAAAGTTTGTTCTTTTTATCATCATGTGCAGTTAAAGATTCCTCCAATTCTTCCGGTTGGATGGTTAAGTCTTCAGCTTTGATACGCACATATTCAAAATCACCTCCTCTTTCTCTGCAATATTCCCTGATGCCGTTAACAGAATTATGGTTATCGGCTAACAACATGAAATAGCCTTTGTCCTGAAAAGGATAACACTCCCCTACTATTTGCAATGCTCCGGATGCATTCGAAGTAAAAATGCAATAATAGTCCTCACCCGCATTGAAAAAGTCCAACACCCGCTTTCTCGCACCTTCAACAAGTTTTGTAGCATACTGGGAGGAAGGATTAGTAGAATGTGGGTTACCCATCACATTGCGTTGCATAATTTCCATATGCTTTTGCAATTGCGAAACACCGTACAAATTACCTCCTGTATAATCCAGATACGTTTGACCGGTCTCATCTAATCTTGAAAATTCCTCTTTCCTTAAAGCTTCAAAGAAGGCATCATCAAATAAAGTTGTTGTAGTTGAAGATTCTTCGGTGGCAGTATTCCAATTCATGTTTTATTTTTTAAT
>JAGQWW010000394.1 GCA_020436955.1 Saprospiraceae bacterium
TTGAGCACATGGATCCAAAGCAGCGTACCCTTTTTGTGCATAATACCATGACAACTGTTGAGGACATAGAAGCAGCTACAAAATGGAATAAAAACATCTACTGGGCTACTTGTCCAAACGCCAATCTATTTATTGAAAACAGGATGCCCAACTACCAGCGGTTTTTGGACACCAATGCAAAAGTGACCATCGGAACAGACAGTCTTACCTCCAATTGGCAATTGTCAATTGTGGAAGAAATGAAAACCATCGCTAAGTTCCAGTCGTATGTAGATTTTGACACTCTGCTTCAGTGGGCAACCTTAAACGGAGCCGAAGCCTTGGGTTTTGAGGATGAGCTGGGAAGTATAGAAAAAGGCAAAACGCCTGGTCTGGTACTTTTAGAAGGTTTTGATCCAGCGGAAGGGATATTGGGGGTTGAGAAGTGGATGAGGATTGATTAGGCGGTTGGGGGATCTACTTAATTGGATAGGAAGTGTACAGGTGAATGGTACTATCAGATATTGTGTCAAATTTTTAGAATTCGCTGAGTTTTAAATTCACCTTTATAAGTCCTTAACCTCAAAAGGTAAATTCCAGGTGGAAAACTTTCAGTTTCTATTGAAAATGAATTCATTGAAACTTCCCTTTTCCAATAAACTTTCCCTTCTCCGTTGAAAATTTCTATTGATTGATATTCTTGTGGCGAATTACTTAGATCTATTGATAATTCATTTTCGAATGGAATCGGTGAAATTTTAATATTATCAGATTTACTGATTTCCTTAGTTGAGACCCTATAATAATAGCAGATGCCTTCGTCTGGATTTTGAAAAATTTGAACTCCATCTTCATACATACACATCAAAACTGCATTATAATCAAAAGTACAACCTCCTTCAAATGGATTTAAAAAGCCAAAACTGGACCCAACACCATCTACAATGAAGCTATTTTCAAATCTATTATCAATACTTTGCAATAGGAATTTTCTTTTTTCTTGTCCATTTAGCAATTCGAGAGTATCAATTTCAACTACTATATAGTCACAAGAAAAGCTACCTCCATCTGAAAAATAAGAAATTGTATCTCCTATTTCTTTGTTAAAATCGTACAGCAATTGCTCTTCTTGGAAGTGTTCATCCTTTCTAAAAACCCTATTCAACGAATCCTCTCTAATTAGTGTGCCCATTAGATAAAAATGGGAAGTATCCCTGCCAAAAGTTCTCCAAACATTTTTATAAACCAATCCATTAAATATAGTTTCTCCTTCAATTTTATAAAATTCCGTCCAGGTGGCAACACCACCCCAACCACCTATACCCCTTACATTCCATTGTCGCCCTTCCCTTAACAGGTTTTGACTAGACGCGACAGATAATAATTGAGAGAAAACCAAAAAACAGATAAAGGTTTTGAAATTCATTTTGATGGTTTCAAGTATTCAAAATTTTAATTTTTCAATTTACTAAATTCTTTTCCTGATTGAAAATGGTTAAATCTCTTACAAAAAAAAGCCGCCTGCAATTTCTTACAGGCGGCCTTTTTTATTCATTCAATTTCTTATCGTTGAATCAGGACTTTTTCCGTAAGGAAATCATCACCTGATTGCATTTTTACAAAGTAGAAACCTTCCGGCAACATGCTCACGTCGATGGAGAAGGCCTGGGTTCCCTGGTAAATCTTACGTTGCATTTGCTGTACCAATTTACCTTCCAGTGAAACGATTTGGATATCAATTGACTGGTTCTCTTTTGCTTCAAAAGAGAAGGTCAGGATATTGGCAGCAGGATTTGGATAAACCGCTACTGAAGTTTCAGCACCTAAATCCTTCACATCTGATGCTTCCTGAGAGTCTACTATCGTTCCTCTGTTAGCTGCTTTGGTACAAACGTTATCACCTTCTTCAGAAGTGATACATACTTCACCGTTATAAGTGAACAGGTCCATCAACTCAAAGTCATCTACGGTCCATCCGGTACCACCCTGGTTAGAACCAAAGTAGTTGTAATAAGCCGGATTAAAGCCTGAAGAAAACTCAGTGGTATCCTGCGTACCAAAACGGTAACGGATGCGGATATCACTACCTGCCAGGTCAGACACGTCAACATATGAGTCTACAAATTCTCCACTTTGACCGAAGAAAGCGTAGAAGTCAGGAATGGTAAATGCCTGGTAAATAATTTGACCGGTGTAACCATTTCTAATGAAACGTTCTTCTGAATTTTGGAAGGAAGTACCTCCATCTGTTGAAATTTCAAATACTCCACCATGACGACCAGGGAAAGCATCGTAATTGTGGTAGAATCTGATAACAGGAGTAGTTCCTGTCAACGGAAGATCTTCGAAAAGCTCCAATACCTGTCTGGTATCCAATGGATTATCGTCGACATTCCAGGCCCAGTCTCCTGAATGAGCATTTCCTTCAGTCAACATCCAAATATTAGGACTGTTATCCTGATCACTTTCGATACCAATCAACCAACGGTCTTCTGTATCAAAGGAGTTATCTGGGATATCATCAAAATACATTCTAACCGAAAATTTATCCGGACTGGTTGCCAGTCTATAGGTAATGGAAGCCTCTTCCAAAGTACCAAGGCCTGTAGAACCGTTTTCGTTCCAGGTAAAGGAAACAACACCCGGCACTGTAGTATTTACATCGATATTGGCTTTATCAATACCGGTAGTGCTTTCGATTTCAAGGAAGCTCATTCCTTCAGGTAACTCATCAGAAATCACAATATCAGAAACTGCATCTTCTTTGTGATTTACAATATTCAAAGTCACGGTTACATCGTCACCTGCAGTAATCAACGGAGTTACAGCTTTAGTAATTTTCAACTCCTTGATACAGGTAGGTAAAGCTTCGTAACTTTCAGTACCGTCAGCTGCATTGTCAGAGCTACCCTGATCAGCAAAATAACCTAATCCTCTTCTTGCAAATACTTCCCAAATCAAACACTGATTTGCACCATTGTACAAGATTTCATCAGCCAATAATATGGCGTCTCTTCCATCAACAAAACCACGATTACATACCTGATATTTCATACCATCCATTACCAATTGAACAGCCATATTATTTCCACCGGACCCGTTCATGATGTCCGGATCAAAGCCGTA
>JAGQWW010000395.1 GCA_020436955.1 Saprospiraceae bacterium
CGCTGCGGAATACTATCCTTGGTGATGGATATTCTATTCCCTTTTTTAGGGACTTTTGCTGAAAATGAGGCGGGATATAATGTATGATAGAAATAAGAAGCACCTGCTTTTACAGTATGCTTAAAATTGGGAATATAAGTGAAGTCTGTTTTGAAATTCACATCATCAATCCCCGTGTATAAAACTGCGTAATAATTGCCCTGGGTTGTTCCCAGCGATAAATGGTAATTGTTTACGATAAAGGAAGTGTTGGAAAATAACTTATTGCCAAACAAATGGTTCCAACGTAAGGTCCCGGTTTGGTTGCCAAAGTCGATACCGTAATTGATACTATTGGCGCCGGTATAAGCTGCATTATCACTGCCACTAAATCCGCTGAGGTAGAGTTTATCCTTTTTACCCAACTCCACATTTACCTTGGCGTTTAGATCATAAAATTTGTAGGTCGTTCCCTTTTTATCCTTAGGGGTAAACGGAGCCAGAATAAGGTCCAGATAGCTTCTGCGGCCTGAAACAATAAAACTGGCCTTGTCTTTTTTAATAGGACCTTCCACTGTCATATTGGCTGATAAAAGCCCGATGCCTCCTTCATATTCAAAGGTTTGTTTGTTTCCTTCGCGCATGGTCATGTCGACAATGGAACTCAGGCGCCCCCCATATTTTGGCGAAAAGCCTCCTTTAATCAGCTGCACATTATTAAGGGCATTGATGTTAAAGGTGCTAAAGAGTCCAAACAGGTGATTTGGATTATAAACCACAGCTTCGTCCAACTGCACCAAATTTTGGTCGATCGAACCACCTCGTACAAGGAATCCTGAAGTCCCTTCCTGTGCTTGCTGGACTCCGGGTAAAAATTGCAGTACTTTAAATACATCGCGTTCACCAGCAATTACAGGTAGCTGTTTTATTTTTTGAATCGGCACATTGATAACACCCACCTGGGCTTTTTTCACATTGTCTTCTGTCCGATTGGCTGAAACAGTAACCTCTTCGAGATAAGAACCCTGATCCAGGTCGAAGTCCAGTTTTGTACTTTCTTTTAAGACCAGCTTTTTTGCCTGTGGAGTGTATCCAATAAAAGAAATGACCAGGTTTAAAGTATCCGTTGCCGGAAAGGTCAGGGAATAAAAACCGTATTCATTGGTGGTAGTACCGCGTTCCAAATCTGGTGCAAATAGGGTAGCTCCAATAAGTGCTTCTCCGGAAGCTGCATCTCGAATGTAACCACTAATGGATAGGTCCTGAGCTGACAATGAACTTACGAGGAAGGTCAAAAGGAAAAGAGTGAATATTTTATATTTCATCTGAGTAGTTTCTCACCCATACGGCAAGGATTTCCATTTTGGTTGCTTGTTTAATAAAAAATGTATTCAAAGAAATTTTCTTTCAACCCACGCATCCTTTTCAAAGAATGTCTTCGTACCGGTTAAAAAAATTCTTTCACAAAATTTTGAATACTATGCAAATGGAAGGCTTTTTTCAAAAAGATATCCGGTTTCAGTTTTCTCGTGAGGAGGGACTATTGTATAAGACCATACGGGACAGAGGACGAAATTATTTCAAAGAAAATGGGATAGCCAAAACAGCCAACCGATGGTTTGTAATCAAGGTTTATATTCTATTTGTTTTAGCTGCAGCGGGTTTTACTGCTGTCCTCCATACCCAAGGAATACTTAATCTGTTTGGCGGGTATTGTATGCTTGGTTTTTCTTTGATGTTGTTAGGTATCAATGTCGGGCACGATGCGGCCCACCATGCCCTAACCGGAAACCGAAAAATCGACGATAATCTTTTTAGAATTGTCTTTGGTTTGCAGGGGATGAGCGGATATGTTTGGCAATTACGTCACAATTATTCTCACCATATCTTGCCCAATGTGGAGCAAGAAGATACGGACCTTGAAATGGGAAAAATAATCGTGTTGGAGCACGGTAGCGAGACCGCATGGTATCACAAATACCAGCACATTTACGCACCATTTTTGTATGGTATTGCCGGTATGGTGATGTTGTTGTTTAAGGATCTGGAAATGCTCTTGCGTAAAAAGCATGGCAATCTTACGCTGGATAAAATTCCGACCATTGAATATTTCAAATTTACTTTAGCTAAACTATCTCACCTAAGCATTTTTATCATTTTACCATTATTGTATCATCCGGATGCATGGAAAGAGGTGTTACTGGCTTACGCGATGATGCAAATTTTAGTTTCCATCTTCATGGTTTTCACCTTTGTGATTTCTCACCATGTGATGGAAGTAGCAAGAGCTGAGGTTCATTTTGGAACAGAGGTTGAAAATTCCTGGGTGAAGCACCAAATCACCACTACAATTGATTTTGATGGAGAAAGTAAGATTGCCAACTTCCTTTTTGGTGGTTTTAACCTCCATGTTGCACACCATTTGTTTCCGGAAGTATGTCATATTCACTATCCACAACTTACCACAATCATTAAAGATACGCTTCAGGAATTTGGTCATGGAGACTGGTATCAGTCCTATTCCTTTTGGGAAGGATGCAGATCTCATTTGCGATATCTAAAAGAAGTTGGAACTGGAGGTGATACATCTTTTGCATTTGAATAGGATTAATTGGATTGGAGTGGGATTAATTGGATTGGAGTGGGATTAAGGGATTGGGGGATTAGCAGGAATATGATAAATGGGTTTTCTGGCAGCTTTTAGGACTATTTAATAAGTATTATAAATCTGCCATTGGAATGGGATTAATTGGATTAGCGGAATTAGCAGGAATATGATAAATGGGTTTTCAGGTAGCTTTTACGTCTATCTAATAAGAAATATAATCCTGGCACTGGAATAGGATTAATTGGATTAGCGGGATTAGCAGGATTATGATAAAGGGGTTTTCTGGCAGATTTTAGGACTATCTAATAAGAAATATAACCCTTGCACTGGAATGGGATTAATGGATTGACGGGATTAGCAGGATTATGATAAATGAAATTTTCAGACAACTTTTAGGCCTATTTAAAAAGTATAATAAGAATTATAAATCCTGGTATTTCCTTTTTTTGACGTGGCCACATCCTTTAGGTGTGGCCATTTTTATTAGGTAATAGGATTAGTAG
>JAGQWW010000396.1 GCA_020436955.1 Saprospiraceae bacterium
TGCGTGATGCGTGATGCGTGATGCGTGATGCGTGATGCGTGATGCGTGATGCGTGATGCGTGATGCGTGATGCGTGATGCGTGAAATTTTGTGTTGCAAAGATACAATTTGGTGCAGTTAATAAAGATGCTTGATGAGATATTGGTTTGGGTTAGCAGAAAAATATTTTCTTTGCCCTTATTATTTCAACTAAAATAATGCAATGTTATGAGGCTAATGTTTTCTCTTTTGATTTTATGTTATACCCTTATTGGAAATACACAGACTTATCAATTTTTACCTGACTGGGAAGTAGGCGATACGAAGGAAATTACTATTTACCAGTTGCGCGAAGAAGTGACAGAAGGCGAGGAAATGCCCGAGCGTAGAGATACCATGCAGGGCCCGAAAATTACCGTTAAGTCGGAGGAAAAGGAATTTTTCATCCTCATAATTGAAAAAGACGATCAGACGTTGGATGGGATTACCATGTTTTTGGATGGATTTGAAGAAAAAGCCGGCACCCAGGAAGAAATACCTTTGGAGGTAAGTGTAAGTAAAATTGATGGGAGTGTTGATGTTCATAATTTTGATGCGCTGAAGACCCGAATGGACAAAACCCTTGCAGTTATTGATACCTTAATACTGGAAAAAGGTCAGGGTCTTGGCGGAATGATACAGCAGATGCTACAACCAATCGTTACGGCATTTAAAGATCCTGAATCGCTAAAAGCATATTACCTGGAGGATTTGGACTTTTTTCTAATGCCATTTTATAATCCATACGAGCAAGGAAAAATAATTGAAGTGACAGAATCTGCTCCCAACCCAATGAAGCCGGACATGGAAATTTCAATGACGAGAACGCAAAAATTGGCAAACCTTGATAAAGATGCCGGCATAGCTACCTTTCATCAAGAAACCTCCTATGATATGGAAGAATATGTTGAAATGATCAAGGAGCTGATTACCCAAATGGGAGATGCTTTTGGGCAATCTGATGAAAGCAGAGCTGAAAAGGAAAAGCAATTTGATGAATTTGAGGTGGATGTTAAAATGCATACAAATATCTATTTCAATACCAATACTACCTGGGTAGAAAAAGCTGTAACTGAAATGGTCATGGAAGGTACAGAACCCGGGAAAGGAAAGAGTACCAATAAAGTGACAGTAACTTATATAGTAGAGTAGGATTCTCCCAATTCCTTTCATTTGTGTAACTGACGGTTTAAACCGTCAGTTACACAAAGCATTCATGCTACCGAAAACCGGCTACCGGCCACCGAATATTACTCCAACCACAACTCATCTGCAAAAATCCAGCACTTGCCGCCTTCACTTTTGTGTCCTTTTGGACAATCTCCTCTATTGACGCCTACTATTTTATAAAATTGGTAATCACTATTCACATTGGTTGAAAAAGTATGAATATGGGATCCGGGTTCATCCCAGCTTAGGGTGTTTTCTTCTTTTCCCAAAAGGGTAAAATTGTTGCCATCATTTGAACCATAAAATTCAACAGATAGCGGCATGAAGATCCAGGCATTTTCGTCCTGAAAGAAGCGGATATTAATGCTATGGGCCTTTTTAGGATTTCCATAATCCAACACTGCTTCCAAATTCTTTCCTTCATAACCCTGCCATTGGCCGGAGCGGAAATCCTTGCTGCCTTTGATGTAATCTATCAAAGCATTGGGACCTCCTGCGGTGTACTGTGGTGCATATTCAGTGAGAAGTCTTAAACTTTTAGCTTCCGGTATTTTAAATAATAAGGTTTCCATCACTTTGCTTTCCTGCCCTCCCTTCATCGCTTTTACTAATAACAATTGGCTATCGTCCAAAATAATTGGTCCGTCGTATTCCTGCCATTCAATGGCTTTATCAAAAGCGTACCAGATGCTTGCCTCCGGATCCGGATGATTGAGTTCAATTGTATCTTTTTCAAAAAATGCCACCTTGCCTCCTGCTATGGTTGGGCTTGGAATAAATGAAACTTCCAATTGCGGAATTACGGATGCCGATTTGGAAGGTACTTTTTCCGCGGAAGCGGTCATGGTAAAATGAAGTGTACCGCCTTCAATCAAATCCTGATAGGCTATTTGCCAACTTGGTAAAGAAGTCCCATTCCAACTGACTTCTTCTACATATACATTTTCTGCACCCTGATTTTCAACTTCGATAGAAATAGACTTTCCATTTTCTAGTTGAATAGTGGCATTTTTTACAAAAGGACTACCTATATCAAATTTTGGTTGACCCGGGGCTACCTGATACAGCCCCAAGGCATTCATGATATACCAGGCAGACATCTGGCCACAGTCTTCGTTGCCCGACAATCCGTCCGGTTGGTCACTGTATTGCTCGGCCATGATGCGGCGCAACAGAGCCTGTGCTTTGGCAGGCTTTCCTACGTAATTATAAGTGTAAGCAATATGGTGACTTGGCTCGTTACCCTGTGCATACTGCCCGATGAGTCCGGTAATATCTGCTTGCTCCCTTCCTGTGGTTTCATTTTGAACGGAAAAAAGGGAATCCAGCCGTTGCTCCAGGTTCATGCCGTTATTTTTAAAATAAGTGGCGAGGCCTGCAAGATCGTGTTGGCAGCCAAATGCATATTGCCAGGCATTTGCTTCTGTATAGTGATAATTTACTTCAAAGGGATCGAATGGGCGAAACCAGAAATTATTTTCCCTTGCACGGAAGAATCCGGTCGTAGGGTCAAACAGGTTCTTCCAAGATTGAGAACGTATGGCAAAATGCTCTGCAATGTCCTTTTTCCCCATGGCATTGGCCATTTGACTGATGCACCAATCGTTGTAGGAATATTCAAGTGTCTTACTCACCGATTCATGTTCCATCTCTGAAGGTATAAATCCATAGGTGGCATAAGCTTTCTTACCGTATTCATCCTTTTCTGCGAAAGCAACCATAGCCTCCAGGGCTTTTGCCGCATCAAAATCTATGATACCTTTATTGTATGCATCAGCAATTACCGAAACGGCATGATAACCAACCATACAATTGGTTTCATTGCCCCAAAGTTCCCAGAAGGGTAGGCGACCTCCCTGTTCGTAATGATTTAGAAAGGTGTTGATGAAATCTACGGTC
>JAGQWW010000397.1 GCA_020436955.1 Saprospiraceae bacterium
AGGTTCTTTCAACCGGATTAAGCGGTGTATTTACTGCATTTCCTTCACCGTCTACCAAGGTCAATTTAATTCTATTATCACCCAATTGCATACCTTCTACATAATATGGCTGCCAGCTGTCAACCGTCATTGCTTCCTCACCATTAATCTCAACTTTCACTTTGTAATCACTTCCAAGGGTTGCATTTACTATGTAAAAGTCAAGCATTACCTTATCCGTTTCAGCTTTTCCTACATAAGTACCTTTTGGACGGGAATAAAACAACATCGGAGCAGTAATTGGTTCCTCACTGGTAAAAGCACCATCTTTAACATTTACTTTTACTGCTTTGTGCGCTGCATCGGTTTTGATACTCTCGTGATAAGAACGGGACAAAAATGCCAAAACATAATGCTCGCCATCTGCAATTTCATAATCGAAGGTCGGCTCATATTTCGCAGCGTACGGTTCGTTGTCCACAATCAGGTGGATGTGTTGACCTTGCGCGCTATTAGCACACATTTTCTGAGGAGCATCCGAAGTCTGGACTCCCAATTGGTAAGAAGAACCACCGATGCCGAAAGTAAACTTTTTGCCTTCATATTTCATTTCATTGATAGCAGCATCATCAAATGAAGGTGAAGGAGAAAACGGAGTAAGCGTATACTGAGATCCCGCTGTTTCTTCTGTCTGTGCAGTTTCCTCGTCATTTGTTGCTTCTGAGTTTTCTGATGGATTACCACAAGCAACTACAAATAATATGACAGGAAGCAAAAAGGCTAGATTTTTCATAAGTTGAAGTTTCTTTTGTTTTGTGAATATCTTGTAAAATTAAAAACTTTGGCTGTTCAATAAAGTTCAGTAGCATAAACATATATTACAATAAATTCCTTTTAGGAAAAATATACAGATGAAAAACGTAGAATTAAAGGTAGAGGGGATGGATTGTGCTAATTGCGCATTGAGCATTAGCAGATTTCTGGAAAGGAAGGGCTTTCAAAAGATTGATGTCAACTTTGCCACTGGTGATGTCAGGTTTGAGGAAAACCCTGAAATCTCTATGGAGGTGGTAAAAAATGGAATTACCAAACTAGGTTATACCATCGTAGAAAAGGACGACACCAACCCCTCAAAAGGCATTAGTTTTAATTGGTTGTTAATCACATCTGCAATTTTCACGTTCCCGCTATTGGTTGGTCACCTGTTGGGGATGTTTTTCGACTGGCCGGTCTTACATTTTATGCACAACCCTTACATTCAGTTAGGATTATGTCTACCGGTTTATGCTATAGGATTTTTCTACTTTGGAAAGAGTGCATTGGGATCGTTGAGAGGGGGCGTACCGAATATGGATGTATTGATTTTTATAGGTTCGACCGCCGCATTTGTCTATAGCATCATTGGTACCATTCAATCCAACCCGGATTATATTTTTTATGAAACGGCGGCTACCATCATAACGCTGGTATTATTGGGAAACTGGTTTGAAAAACAAGCGGTCCACCAAACTACGACCGCTATTGAAGACTTGAGCAAATTGAAATCTGAAAAGGCGATGCGCATCATGCCTTCAGGCACCATTGTATCGATTGAAGTAGAAGAAATTAAAATAGGGGATCTTTTACAAGTCAACGAAGGAGATTCCATTCCAACTGATGGAATTTTACAAAAAGGCGCTGAAATTCTCCGGGTAGACGAATCGATGCTGACAGGTGAAAGCTTGCCAGTTGAAAAAAACCAGGGAGATCAATTGATAGGAGGCTCTGTTTTGATGCAAGGAAACCTGCAGATGGAAGTCACAACAACCAGCAATCAAACTGTATTGAGCAGGATGATTGAATTGGTGAAATCGGCCCAACAGGAAAAACCGGACATCCAACGCCTGGCTGACAAGATTTCGGCGATTTTTGTACCGGTGGTTTTGAGCATCTCCATCCTTACCTTTTTGATAGCTTTTTTTGGATTTAATATCCCGGCAGAAAAAGCAGTCATGAATGCGATTGCTGTACTGGTTATTTCTTGTCCGTGTGCTATGGGATTAGCCACACCGACCGCTGTAATGGTGGGGGTAGGCCGGATGGCAAAGACAGGCATCCTTGTAAAAGGCGCTCAAACCCTGGAGGTCTTTGCAGGTATAAAAAATTTCATTTTTGATAAGACAGGTACGCTTACCACCGGCTCCTTTGCAATAAAAGATGTCAACTTTCAAAATATTGACGAAAAAACTGCAAAAGGAATAGTGGTTTCGCTGGAAAAAAATTCGAGTCACCCAATCGCCAAATCGCTGGTAAGTCTTTGGTCGCAGGAAACAAATGGTTCAGCTGTAGAGCTCCAGGATATCAAGGAAACAAAGGGGTTGGGTATGCAAGGTGTAGATGGCGCAGGAAATATGTACAAATTGGGGTCTTCCAATATTTTAAGCAGTCCAAATGGAAATAGTGACCATCACCTTTACCTGACTAAAAATGATGCAGTCATTGCCACCATCAATCTGGAAGACGATTTAAAAAAGGATGCAAAGGACCTGATAGCTTACCTTAAAAAAGAAGATTGCGATACCATCTTACTCAGTGGCGATAAACAAGAAAAGACTGCAGCGGTAGCTAAGATGCTGGGCATCACAGAATTTCAGGCAGAGAAACGTCCGGAAGAAAAATTGGCGCTGGTGGAAAAATATGCTCAACAAGCACCCACTGCTATGGTCGGTGATGGTATCAACGATGCTCCGGCTTTGGCCAAGGCCACCATTGGCGTATCGTTGAGCGATGCTTCCCAAATTGCCATCCAATCGGCTCAAATCGTTTTATTAAATGGTAAGCTGAGTCACCTGGAAAAAGCCTTTAGTATCAGTAAACATACATTATTGACCATAAAGCAAAATCTTTTTTGGGCTTTTGCTTACAACATCGTAGCCATCCCAATCGCCGCCATGGGATTCCTCAATCCAATGTGGGGAGCATTGTTTATGGCGTTCTCTGATGTGGTCGTCATTGGCAATAGTTTGAGGCTAAAAACAAAAAAACTATAATTTTTTAAAAAATGGTTTGCAAATACCCCAAAGGAAATTTACCTTTGCAGCCGCTAAAAAATCAGCACGGAGGA
>JAGQWW010000398.1 GCA_020436955.1 Saprospiraceae bacterium
ATCTATATTTGCTTCGGCGCCCACACCAACATGTAAAGGAGTTAAAGCACTGGATTGGTATCCTCGTACCGGGTAAAACTCATTTTTCAAAATAGACCCATCTTTATAAAAAAGAACTACTGTGCTTCCGATTCCATTACGATTTTGAGCAGGTCCGTTAAAAGCAATAGATAAATAAGCTCCTTTATTTGCGTTTTTTTCAGATAATAGGTTTTCGTATAAAAAGGGTTCATCTTCCAGGTTATTCACGACCATATCCAAGTCTCCATCATTGTCCAGGTCAATTGATACACAACCATTGGAAAACGAGGGTAGGTCATTTTCAACCCTTTTACTTTCATCTTCAAATTGGAGATGTCCGGTATTCTTGAAAAACTTGTTCCCCAGTTTTATTTGAGGCATTTTTTCAACAATAGCCAAATCGTTTTTCTCCGTATTATCCAATTGGGTTTTCCATCTAAAATCATCATTGGATTTACGGTAATTGACATAATCAATGTCATTCATCCGCCTTGGAATACCATTGCTGATGAATAAGTCTTTATATCCATCGTTATCGTAATCTACAAAAAGCGGAGACCAGGACCAATCGGTTGCATGTACCCCGGCATAGATTCCCACCTCACTAAAAGTCTTGTCACCATTATTAATTTGCAAGTTGTTTCTGGCAAATTGATAATTGTAACCATAGCCCAGTTTAAAATGGAAAACACCGTAATCATCCTCTCCTAAAGAGGATTTAAGGATAACCGGATCTTCCGGCATCATATCGAGAGAAATAATATCGTTATTGCCATCATTGTTAATGTCGGCCATGTCAACACCCATCGAAAATCGACTGGTATGCTGAATCATCTCTGTTAGCGACTCCTTAAATGTTCCGTCTTGCTGGTTGATGTACAAATAATCATTTTCATGAAAATCGTTTCCTATGTAAATATCCGGCCATCCATCATTGTTGATATCGCCTGTTACAACACCCAGGCCATACCCGATTACCGTACTTATGATACCACTCGTTTCTGTAACGTTGGTAAATTTTCCCTTGTCGTTTCTAAAAAGTTTATCGCCAGACTCCGGGTGGTAAGTGCCTTTAAAAACATCCCGCTTTCCAAAAGTACCGTTTGCATGGAGGGAATGATTGAGTAAAAACATATCCAGGTCTCCATCCTGATCATAATCAAAAAAGGAAGCCTGAGTAGAAAATCCAATGAAGTCGAGACCATAAGATTCGGCTTCATCTTTAAAAACCGGAATGCCATTTTCGATACCTTGGCAAACCCACAGTTGATTTTTTCCTTTGATGGTTTTGTAGTCTCCCACTTGCGACACATAAATATCTAACAAACCGTCGTTGTTGATATCAACTACAGATACACCGGTTGTCCAGCCATTCAATCCTTCCATACCTGCCAGTGCAGTAACATCTTCAAATTTTAGCCCTCCTTTATTTAGAAATAATTTGTTGGGCCCCATGTTGCTGGTGAAAAATAAATCAACCAATCCATCATTATTAAAATCGCCGGCTCCTATTCCACCACCATTGAAAAAGTACATGTAATTGAACACATTGAATTCAAGATCCTGCTTGATTACATTTTCGAAGTTCAGCCCTGTCTGTTCCTTTTTCAACAATCGAAAAGCCGGACTTTGATTTTCACTTTGATCTTTGGATGATGGTCCATTTTTTTCACAACCACTTGGGACCATAAAAAAGATAGCTGCCAAGAATAGGATGGCACTACTTTGCCAAGATTTTTCCCTAAATCCACTGCTTTGCTTTTTCATCTTAATTGACTTGATCACCTTGGTTTAATAAAAATATTTTTGGGGTGTCATTATTTACAGCGACAATAAATCCTTCTTTACCACCAATTGAAAGGGGCAATATCTTCCTCACCACTCCCCTCACCATAAATCCGGATTGAGCAGAAGGCATCACTGAAAATTTTCCTTGCTCATTGAGCAATACCTGGCCAAAGTTGGCATCTAATTGTGAATATTGTGGCATAAATCCATGGTCATTTCCTGCAACAACGACGTCAGTTTGACCATCTTTATTTACATCAGCGCAATAAATGCCACAAATACAGGAAAACTGGGAAGATGCAGGAAGCGCTTCCATCCTGAAATTACCGCCTCCTTCGTTGTATGCAATCACAGATTTGAACCAGGTTGCTTTCAAGACCAAGGATTTATCCAGCACTTCTTTCGGAAAGAGTTCCTGAATACTTTTTTTAGCGTATTCCGTATGCTTTAGGTTCTGCTTTTTAAGGCTTACCACCTGATCTGTCAATTCAGCTTTCATTGGGACCGGCATATCTTTGCCATCAATAGTCCGGGTAATGATATTCTCGATGGTTCCATTTTTATCCATATCACCCAACCAAAGCTTAACCGGCTCTTCCTCATTTCCAGTGAAATAAAAGTTTTCCCCACGGTTACCCAACACCAAATCCACATCTCCGTCTCCGTCCATATCTGCAGCTTCAACACCATTCCACCAACCCGGATAATCCTGTAAAGAACTTTTCTTTTCCATCAATCCAAATGGTCCGTATTCCAATAACACCGGCGCCATCCATTCTCCGGTTACGACAATTTCTTTGGCACCAGGAGCAGAAAATGAACCAAGGGTAGCATCAGTCACCATACCGATTGTCCGCAAGATAGAAGCTTTAGAAGCGGATACATTTGAGAAGGTACCTTGTCCGTCATTTTCCATCAAATAACTCTGTGGTGGAAAACCATAATTTAATGGTGTGCTCCTGCTTCCGACCAATAAATCTGTATCACCGTCACCATCATAATCAAATGGTAATACAAAGGCCGTATTATAGCCTGTTTGTGGCAATGAAAAAGGATTAAGTCTGAAATTTCCTGCACCATCATTTAGATACAGACGGTCAGAAAAGAATACGGAGCCCAGGGTTTTATTATTGCCTCCCTCCCCTACATACAAATCAAGGTCACCATCTCCATCAGCGTCAAAAAACTCAGCTGCTGTATCTTCAGGGGCTTTGTTTTCATCAAAGAATGGTTGTTCAGTTTTATGAAAAAGCCCATTTTTTTGAATTAAT
>JAGQWW010000039.1 GCA_020436955.1 Saprospiraceae bacterium
ATCTCCAATAACGGGACCATCCAGATCAATGGTGGTAGCAATGGAATAAGTACCTCTGGAAACTTCACCAATGGAGCAGGAGCATTGCTTGACATTGTGAATGTAACCGGAACCGGCATTAATTTACAGGGATTCCTCCAGTTTCAAAATAATGGCACCGTTCAAATAGACGGCGGAAGTAGTGGCTTGGTAATGGCTGCTGGTTCTTATTTTGAAAACACTACAGGGAGCACTTTAGCAATTGCTAATGTTTTAGGCAGCAGTATTAATTTTACTGGTGCCACCCAATTTGATAATTATGGTTTGGTAGATATAACAAATACCGGGTCAGCCGGTATTTTACATTCCGCCTACAATGGTAATGTCACCAATTACCTATCAGGGGTCATCCAAATAGCAGGTAATAGCGGGGGACAGTGGAGAATGGCTTCCTCCACTGGATCTGCTATTTACAGTCAGGGTACCATTTCAATCAATGGAGGATATAACCTTTTTTCACCCAATCTATTTGTGACTTCAGGCTCGGTTTTTTCCCAAACGGGGCCATTCCTCGGAAATGGCCGATTTAGTCTAAATGGGAATGCACTGGAGGGCATCACTTCACCCGGCAATTCTCCAGGCACCATGACTTTTTTAGGAGACCAGACATTTGACCCTTCAAATACCTTGGTAATTGAGGTAAATGGAACTACTCCTGATGTTGAGCACGACCAGGTCAATGTTACAGGTATTGCCACCGTAGATGGCACCTTGGAGGTTGCCATAAATTATACTCCGGCCAATAATGATCGCATTGTGTTCTTAACAGGTTCATCCATTTCAGGTACCTTTTCCAGCGTAAATCCAGCGCTTCCGGCAGGATGGGTGGTTGATTATTCAGTTGCTGGACAAATAGCATTGTTGTATTCCATAGCACTTCCTGTCGAATTGCTGCGTTTTTCAGCCAAACCTACCCATGATTTTAAAGTGTTGTTAGCATGGGAAACTGCCTCTGAAATTGACAATGATTATTTTGGTGTCGAAAGGTCTGACGATGGCCTTCAATTCAGATCTTTGGGCAAGGTATCAGGAGCGGGTAACAGCACCCAAATACATCAATATCAATTTTTGGATGTAAATCCCAAAGCCGGTTGGAATTATTACCGATTGAAGCAAACAGATTTGGATGGTGCATTTGAATATAGCCAGGTCCTTGCTGTCTATATAGAAGGTGGAAAGGAAGACATTGTCCTTTACCCTAATCCGGTGGTTGAATCTATCCATTTTTCAAAACCGGTTTCCGGAAGTTTAATAGTAATTAATCAATCAGGAAAAGTAGTTTGGCAATTGGATAACTTAGAAGACGCTGAAACTGTACGCTTACCGGATTTGCCAGCCGGCCAATATCTGATTCAAAATAGTTGGAACAGTCAAAGCGTATTTAATAAGAAAATTATAATAACTAAAAAGTGAGATTAAAAAGGACAAAAGGGCAGGGGCTGAAGGGTCTTTGCCCTTTTTGTTTTTTACTCCTCCTTCAATTCTTGAAGGAAAGTTTACATCTCATAGTTTAAAATATAAGGAATTCGATCTTGCAGTATTTCAATTAATTCAGGATCCATATAGTCGTAATCGTCCTCAATATGAAGTACAAATATGGGAGGTAAGTCCAGGTCACGAAATTGGTCTTTAATCCTAGCTTTATGACTGTCTTCCATCACCATGATACTATCTGCCCATTCTATTTTAGTAGCTGAAATCTGGCTCGGGCTTTTAGGACTCAATCCTGCAGATTGGAAATTATAGCCCGGATCATTTCGAAAAATAGCTTCAGCAGTTTTGCTCCTTCGTTTATTCCGACCACAGACAATTAGGATGTTTTGTTTTTCTTTCAATGCGATTGGATTTTGTCCATCCTTGTATTCATTTCTCAGCAAATTGATAAAATAGGTTTAAACGATTTTCAAAAGAGAAAATGCCCGTTCAATTTTCAATGTTTAACAGGATTGTTTTTTTTGATTTAGGTAATACCTGTCTCATCCCTCTCCTCATGATTTTCAAATCTTTTCTTCAAAAGGTCCACCAAATAATTTGCTTCTGCATCGTCTACACCTAATCCAAAGGAGTAAGTTTTCATGCCATAATCAAATTTTATTTTTCCGGGACCAAGGCCCCAGATGGACCATCGATTTCCACCAAACAAACCTTCATCAACTTTTTCGTGTCGGAAGTTTTTAAGGTGTTTTGTTTCCAACTTTTTTTTCAATCCAAGACCAAAAACTGTCCTTTCAAAATCCAGGTGTCTTTGGTTATGGATTATTCTTTCCTTACCAAAAAATCCCCAAAATAGCATTATGACCACACCAATTCCTGCAATTGACCAACCTAATAACCACACCAACATAAATCCATCAATTCCTTCAAAGCCCGGTTGGTCGAATGAAAATGCGTCAAGGGCATTAATGAATCCAAAATACCATCCGCCTTGCCAGGCCACTCCTAAAATTAGGATGAACCAATTCTTTTTGCTTGGAACCGAAATTTCCAATATTCCTTTCCTTTCTAAAATAGTTGCTTTACCGTTATTCATGCTTTTTATAAATTCAAAGTGGTTGGTTGAAAATGGCTGTGTATGAACACTAATGAGGCAAGTTAGTCTTTTGATTCTATAGTAGACAAAACTTCCTCTCTCAAAGGCTCAAAAGCAATCCAATAGATATTTCCTTCATCCTCGTTTGCTCCGCCCCTGTGAAAAAACAAAAATTGTCCATCAGGTGAGACACTGGCACACATCTCAGTTTGAGGGGTATTTACCTTGGCTCCAAGGTTGTATGGTTTTGTCCAAGTCCCATTTTGTCGAAAGCTGATGTAAATGTCACTTTTCCCATAGCCGGACTCACTTTTAAAATCATAAAGCAGATAACTTTCATCCGGGGCGATATAGGAGTGGGCAATCCAGGTGCCCTGGCCGTTAATAGCACTGTCCATTCTTATTATTTCCCCGTAATGATCATTGTCCGGAGTTGCCCAATAAATAACCCAATCTTCAGGTTTGTCTCCTTTTTCTCCTGTTGTAAAATAAAGGTTTCCATTTTCAGCTGCGGTTAGGTACATAATGACGGACCTGTCCAAAAAAGGTTTTTCCAAAGGAGTTGGGGAACTCCATATATCATCCTTTCTTTCACAATACCATTGGCGTAGGCCTCGACCTGACGAGGTGTCAGGCAATGGTCGGGTACTACCAAAATACAATCGATTGCCGGAAGGATCAATATGTGGTTCAAAATCCCAGCCTTCATTTGCTTTGAAAAAAACGGGCGTGGGTTCGTTCCATTTGCCATTGACCATTTGCATGGTAAAGATTTCATTATCCGCATCAGGCTTTCGTCGCGTGAAAAACAATTCGTCTATATCCGGATCAAAAGTAATGGCAAACTCGAAATCGGCAGTGGAGATAATCTCCGGACCAAAAATCAAAGCGGAATCTGTCGGTACCGGTTGACTCAAAAGGCTGAGCTTGTGGATGGAAGATTGCTGACCAAAGGATGTCAAGATGGGAAAAAGGGAAAGGAATAGGGTATAGGTTGTTGGATGCATTGAAAAATAGTTTCAGTTTTATTCCTAAATGGGAAAGGGACTGGGGAATTTACGAGTTACAAATTACGAATTACTGTCATTTTCCGAACACCGAACACCTAACGCCGTGCAACGAACACCGAGCACCGAAAAAGCAAATTCGATATTTCAAATAATGAATTCATTCAGTTAAGTAAAAGCAGGGTCTCAGGATTGCCAAAAGAGTTCAAAAGGAACCTCACGCTTTTATTTGAAAATGGAGAATATTATCTGGTCCGGGAAAAGTTTTTTGGGAGGATAGACAAAGGCTGAATATTGCATCCGTGATATTTTAGACTTCTCAAAATGGTCCAATCAATCATTTTGAAAAATTCAATCAGTTTTATTTTCTAAAATGCTTTTAATTCTATCATGTGGTGATCTATACTTTTTAAACTGATTAGGTATCCTGTAATATAGATTGATGTATTCCATTTCAAAATACTTTCTTTGAAATGGAGTCAGATTGTTTGAGAATTTTTGAATCTCATCAAATTGATTTTTCTCAGCATAAGAAATAATTATAAATTGGGTTTTTACCGATTTATATAACCTTTCATTCTCCATAAATTTGAAGTTTTGAATCTCTATAGTGGGCTTCCCTAGTTTTATTAGTGCTTCAAAATAATTGGCAATGTAAACGTTAAGGTTAAAACCATCTATCATGCTGTCTCTCATGGCAATTTCTGACTTCTCCAATCCTTTAAGACTAATAGAAAGTTGTTCCTCTGGTGAAGAAAATCTATCGTATTCCAAATCCTGGCCTATTTGGATTATCTCACCATTTATAGTTGGAAAATCATATCTAATTTCTTTCTCACCTTTTTTAAAGATTTGAATAACAATCATAAATATTTGATTGCTATTGTTTACCTCTCTAAAAAAATGCCTGATCCTTAGCTCATGTCCTTCCGCTTGGTTTTTATAATTCGTAAAAAGAATCTTTCTGTCTGTATATGTCCCTAACCTAACCGATTTATAGGCTAAATGTATTGCTTTAATCTTTTCAATTATTAAACCCTTTTCCTCCATCAATTCTTTACTCAAATAAGGCTCAAGCAATTGAAAATTATTGGTGGACCATGCAGAATTAATATCTTCGGACATAGCTTGTTTTAATGCGGCTAGCTGAATCTTCTGTTGTTGACCAGGTGAGGTTTTTCTTGGGGTTTCCTGAACAGGTTCATCTCTAAATTCAATCTCTTCATCTGATATTTGAGCTTCCACATTTAGATTGAAAAAACAGAAGATACAAATGAAGATGGTGTGCATAGAAAGTGTTAGTGGTTTCATGTCTTTTTAAATATTCTAATTAAAAATTAGTGCAGGGGGCTTAATCGATAAAAAGGAATAATTTCCCTTTCTTCCCATCATTCCAATAACAAGCCCTTACCTTTAGTGGGACAAACTTTATGCATTTCAGCGGTTAAATGGTTGATTTTAGTGGTTTGTAGGACGATGTCGATCAATCTGATAGTGTCATTTCCTTCGTTAGATTTCACAATTTCATCGCTTTTTAGCATAATCATCTCCAATAGGGTAGAATCGTGAGGATATTGGCTTTTATAATCTTCCTCAACAGCATCTTTCAGTTTATCTTTAATGCACGATTCTGTTAAATAATATTTGGCTTCTACATTATACCTCGCCTTTGCAGCATCATCAATAATCATAGCTCTTAAAGTATCCTGATTGTCGATTCCGTCATATTTGGCTAGTGGAATACCTGTCTTGACATTTGCTTCTGCCATTAACAAAGCCGCCTTGATTTTATTTTTGTGGTCCTTGGAGGAAGGAGTGTGTTCACAACCCACCATGACCAACAAAACCATGCTTACCGCAATAAAGAAAACCATTTCACAAATTCCGCCGGCTAAGTTTTTCATACAATTAGGTTAATAAATGAATTAGGTCAAAGCTTTAAAACCCGGTAAAGATTCCAATTATTAATGCCAATGGCAATACGATTATCAAAATGGGAAGCAGCACATTTAATATAGCTTTTCCAATAGGAAAGTTTTGAGCAACTGACACTCCAATCACACTTAAAACAATACTATAAAGTGCTAACAAAAACTCAAGAATTTCAGCTCCATAAAAAATGATTTCTTCAATTAAATTGGACGTTACTAACTCAGTATTTGCCTGGAAAACTCCATTCCCCAATATAGCTATCTGCGGAATTAAAAAGACAAGGGATACAATCCCCGGAATAGAAGCATAGGCTAAAATTAAATATATCTGGCTTGTATCTGCTTCACCTTTTAACCATTTCCCGGTCCAACTTAAAAGGCCGGCATAGATGTAATATGATATCCAGCCAAATAATCCTCCGCCCACAATACAGGTAACTATAATTACAATCAATTCCACATTATCTCCTGCGCTCCTCATTGCAGCCCTGTCAAATGCACTACTTATACCAAGCAGCACCAGGAGTATATTCCTGTACTTATTATATTGATTACGATGAATGTATTCCAATACAGGCCTTGGACGTGTCCAAATCTGGGTAAAGATTTGCTCATCTGTAAAGGTTTGTTCCTGTTCTAAATCGTCAAGGAGGTCGTTCATGTTGGTCTTTGGTTTGCTGTTGGCTATTGGCTTTTGGCTTTTGGCCATTCGTCACTCGTCACTCGTAATTTGTAAATTTCCTTGTCTTCTGGTGGCTTCGACAAGCTCAGCCACCTAACATAGAATGCCTCATAATTTGAATGCCAAAACATCTAAGTTGCCTGAGCTTGTCAAAGGCAACGAAAGGCATCTTTCATCTTCCATCTTTCATCCTTCATCTTCCATCCTCCATCCTTCATCTCCAACCCCCTATCTCCAATCTCCAATCCCCTATCCCCAATCACCCCCCCTGATATTTCACTTCCATGGCTGGTTGGGTGAATCTGCTATAGGTTATATATGCCATAATAAGCAACCCCACCACTCCGATAATAGTTACCCAGGTAGGCCCTATGGATTCTGCAATATTGGTTACTAATTGGGTAATACCACTTCTTCTACCGGTAGCAACGTAGTGTTCGCCATTTTGAGCATCTATGGCAACACCCCGAAAAACCCAGGTGAATAACGGAATTGCGATGACCCCAAGTAAGTTGAAAAGCAGTGGTTTGGTTTTTGATTCTTCCTCTTCAGTTCTGGTAAGTTCTTTCATCGCAGCGAGTGTGTCTACAACTGCATTTCTTGATTCCACTTCTTCCAATAAAATGGTCTCTTTTTTTGTTTTTCCTCCTTTATCGTACCGAAGGGTGAAGGTATCTTCCTTGGTATTGAAATGAATCTCTTTTAAGTCACTTACCGGTATTACCCTAAGGTCTTCCAGCATTCCTTTTTTTTCGGTAGCAGCCAAAAGTGACTCGAAAGTTTTATGACTTTTTGAGCTTAAGATGATTTGCTCATCAGAAAAGCCCATTACTTTGATGTTTTTCTCACCAAGTGGAATAATTTGATTTTTCATGTAAGGTTGAATTAGCGTTTTCAGCTCTGTTTTTCTCCAAGTTAGGATGATGGAGCGGTTTTAATAAATTTTAGTTCGGCTTTGAGGGTAGTCAAAGATGCTATTTTTTAAGAAATTTGAATAACCCTTTTTTCATTTTAATCTTCTATCGGCTCAACTCCTTGTTGCTTTAGCTTTTCCAAACCCTCCCTCATCTTTTCCAAAAGTTCAATAGGATGTCCTTGCCAATGGATTACTTCACCCACTACCAAAAATGGCTCCCTGGAACGATAGGAAAGGGTAGGGTTGCCTGGAAATTTTTTATCTGTAACATTGGGGTCATCTTCCAGGGCACCGGTCGGTTCGACGAGATAAATGCGTTCTTTACCTTTACCAAGGGCCAATTCGGCACCCCAGATGGCTGCATCGAGTGTAGCAGATAGGTAAATGAATTTTGCTTTGTTGTTATTTCCGTAGTTGGAAGTATTTCCGGCTTCAATCGTGTCACCAACTTTCAGGTCAGCCTTGGTGCCATGGAAATAGGTTTGAGCAAAGGCTTTAGGTCTTCCTTTTTCAGCGGAATTTGGATTGGAGTTCATATATCGGGTTGCTTCGGTGATAATTGAGTGCAAAAGGTATAGGTTTTTCTTTTTAAAAAGAAGCAATACCTTTTGCACCCAATGACATGCTCCCCAATTGGAGGACAAGAGGAATTTATTTTTTAAAAAGGATCACTGAATCTTTCATCCAATGCGATGCTCTCGTCTGTCAATGTTTTCAGGAAATTGACCAAGTCGGTTTTTTCCTGTTCGCTTAGATTCAATCGTATCGGCAATCCATTGGCGTCTTTTAGCGCCGGCGAAAGATTAGGATGATTTTGTATCCCGCTGTTATAATGTTCCACTACTTCTTCCAGCGTTGCAAATCTGCCATCATGCATATATGGAGCAGTCAACTCGATGTTCTTTAAAGATGGGACCTTAAAGGTGCCATAAAATGCCGGATTGGGTATGGCTTCAAATACGCCCAGATCATCAGTCGACTCTATGTCCAATCCATTATTGGTGGTGCCATTGTCGGGATTGATGAAGGCTTCTGTAGAATGGCAGCCAATACATCCGCCTCCTCCTAAATTTTTTGGAAGGAAGAAAATTCTTTTTCCATTGTTCTCACTGGCGGTGAAATTGGGGAAGTTATTGGTAGGAATGTTGACCATAGCTCTTCCTTGATCATATTTGCTGTCTACACTTACAATGCTTCTTACAAATTGAGCCAGGGCTTTTGCAATTCGATCTTCAGTGACTTCTGCGGTTCCAAATGCATTGTAAAATAACTCAGGATAGTACAATTTAGATTGAACGGTACTGACCACCTGGTCCAAAGTCATGCCCATTTCTACCGGGTCCTGAAAAGGCATCAATACCTGATCCTCAAGGGTAGCAGCTCTTTCATCCCAGAAAAAGCGTGCTCTGCCATACCAGGTCGCATTGACTAAGGACATGGAATGACGTCGGGTGTTGCCACCATCAAATCCCAAACTCAACACGGCATCATCAGAAAATCCGTGCTCTTGTTTATGACAGGAAGCGCAGGAGATGGTTCCATTGGCACTTAAATTTTTATCGTAAAAAAGCACTCTACCCAAAGTAGCACCTTCATTAGTGGTTGGATTGTCCGATGGTGTGTTGTCATTATCAACAGCAGCATTTTGACCGGGTCCTTGCAATACATTGGTAGTAAGATGCGCGGGTAAATTAACCGTAACATAATCAAATGGCATCTCCGGAAGATTCAATTCCTCAATGACTATAGGAGGGAACCGAAAATCATCTTTGTTACAAGCAACCAGGACAAAAAGGAATGCCGAAGCAAGGCTCAGTTTGAAGATTTTAAGCATCATAGTTGTATCGTTAAGGTAGTGAATGAGGGTTAGACGAAGGAGGCAAAGAAAGGTTTAATGTATGATAGGTAATTCTTGTCACTAGCCACTAGTTACCGGTCGCTAGAATTTTCTTCTTACGTCTAATCACCCTTGGTACTCAGAAACATCTATTCCTTCGATTTTCATCAGGGCAATGCCGTAATTCCTAATTTGGTTTACAATTGGAATAGCCGCTTCTCCTTTGGGGGTGATACTGTATTCCACTTTAGGAGGCACCACCGGATACACTTCACGATGAATGAAGCCATCGCTCTCCAGTTCTCTCAATTGAGTGGTAAGCATTTTATCTGAAATATGAGCGATTGATTTTTTCAATTCTCCGAATCGGTAAACCTTATCCTTTAACCTCCATAGTATCGGCATTTTCCACGTTCCACCCAATCTGTCCATCGCAAATTCTACCGGATTGTAATAAATCTTTCCCTTGTAAATAAAATCAGGCATAATATAAGTATTTGATTTTCAGTATACTTTCCAAAAAGTTAGTATCATACTAATGTGTCAGTATATAGGCAAAGGTATGTGTTACTTGTATGTTTGTGTATGCTTTTTTTAAAAATAAATAATTAATCAATGAGACAATTCAGAATACTATGCCTGGCAATAATGGTCATTATGACAGCAAATAGTCAGGCCCAAGATTCAAAAATTACAAATTCCAAAAAATCAAAGGAAATGAACTCAATTACAGAAAGAATGCAGTATGTGCATGCACACGGAATGCCTTTTAAAGGAAAAATTTTAATGGTAGCCAGTAGTCCTGCCACCTCCAAACAAACAGGCTGGCCCATTGGATTTTGGGCAGCAGAATTGACTCATCCATTACATGTTTTTCAGGAGGCCGGCTATGAAGTCGAACTCGCTTCAACGGAAGGCGGAAAAATTGAAATGGACGGGTATTCCAACCCAACTGACGCCAGCGGTTATTCAGCACATGATATTATTTCACTGGGCTATATGCAGCAGCAATGGTTTAATGACATGCTTGCCAATACGAAAAAAATGACTGAGGTTAACCCTGATGATTATGATGCAATTTTCCTGGTTGGTGGTCAAGGTCCGATGTATACGTTCAGAGGTAACCACGATTTAGAAAGACTATTTGCCACATTTTATGAAGCCGGAAAACCTTCGGCTGCTGTTTGTCATTCGACCACCCTGTTGCTCGAAGCGAAAAAATCCAATGGTGATCTTATTGTTAATGGGAAAAACTGGACCGGATTTGCCGATGCTGAAGAAGAATATGCGGACCAGGCAGTAGGACAAAAAATCCAACCGTATCGTATTGAGGCAGAAGCTAGAAAATTGGGAGGAACTACTTTCAAGGTAGCAGCTCCATTTGCTTCTTATGCTATTGCTGATGGCAATCTGATAACCGGCCAACAACAGAATTCAGGTGCTGCAGCAGCTCAATTGGTAGTGGAACAATTAACTAATTAATCAATCCAGGGTGGTGTAAAAGCCACCCTTTCTTTTTTTATGAAAATCATTTCGATAAGCACAATTCTACTATTTGCTAATTTTCTCTTAATGGGCCAAAGCTTTGAAGTATCTCCCGGTATAAATCGAATTTTCCTGGATGCTCAGTTTTTGAAATTCTTTGACCAACAATCAAGGATTTCACTCTTTTCAAGAACGAGGGCGACCACGACTTATGATGGTACGAAAACCGATTTATTCACAGGAGGCTATGTAAATTATTCAACTGCTTCTGGAGTTGGCGGAACTGTGGTTGGACGCATTTCTTCAACAGCAACCGGCGTAGATGTTGGGGTGCATTTTTTCAAAGCGAAAAGAGCATTTATGGTCTTTGCCTTGCCTTCTATCCAATTACAAAAGGATCTTTTTTATAGTTGGTTTTCCATTTTAAAGTTTACACCAGGGATAAACGACAATTGGAAAATGTACAACAGCCTGGAATTGTATTCCGCATTTGGAAGTCAGGGCCACCTGGCAAGTGTTCAAAGGATCCGTGTGGGAATGGATAGAAAAGGATATCAATTTGGATTGGCCCTTGAAGTACTTGCGAGGCGGACCTCATCAGGAGAATTAGATGCGGGCATATTTCTTAGAAAACAGTTTTAGTTATGATAGTGAAACGAAATTTTAATCCGCTTAAAGTGATATCCTACGTTTGGTTGGAAATGTCTGTAAGCATTGTCATTAGTCTCCTTGTTTATAGTTTGCATTCACAAGGTTTGCTCCCCATGATGCTACCTTTTTCCATACCAGCAATTCTGGGGAGTGCCCTTGCTATTTTTATTGCCTTTCGCAATAATAGCGCTTATGGAAGGTGGTGGGAAGCCAGAACACTATGGGGTGGAATAGTCAATTCCAGTAGGGTATTAGCCAGGTTAATAATTACTTTTTCTGATAGTCATTCGCATCAAGAACAATACGAAGAAGGGCGAAGCAAGCAATTCAAAAATGAGATGGTATATCTGTTGATTGCCTGGGTACATGCCTTACGTATTCACCTTAGGACACAAGAAAGTTGGGGAGATCTACAACAATTTTTACCGGAAGGAGCTTTCAAGGATCTTCTAAAGACCCAAAATAAGCCCAATTATATTCAGCTTTTAACCGGTCGTAAGATTTATGAGGCCATGGCTAATGGCATCCTTGGAGGATTTGACAGTTTTCAGATGGAAGGTCAATTATTGGCTTTGACGAATTATCAAGGTGGCTGTGAAAGGATAAAAAATACACCATTACTTCGGCAATATGATTATTTTACCAGGGTGTTTCTACATACATTTATCATTCTTTTACCCCTTGGATTGATAGGCGATTTTTCCAAAATGGGCCTCGATTTTTTAGTAGTTCCGGTTACCGTGATAATTGCTTTTGTTTTTGCCATAATCGGAAAAGTAGGAGAGGTAAACGAAGACCCTTTTGAAAATAAGATAACAGATGTACCACTTGCAGCCTTATGCAATACTATTGAAAGGGATCTTCGGGAAATGTTAGGCGAAACACAGTTGCCTGAAAAATTATCTGCAAAAAACGGTTACCTTTTTTAAATGAAAACACTTTTACACAAATACCGCTTTGAGTTCTTGTTCTTCGCCCTAGTGATGGTGATTTTCAATAAGATATTTATCCGGGATGATGTCTTTTATCGAGAAGTAGTTTGGCCCATCAATATGATATTACTTGGGCTCGTTTCTTTGGGTATTTTTCACGAAAGGCAAAGGTGGGAACAAGTGCTCAGAAGTATTTTATTTATAGGCATTCTGGCGATCCCGTTAGCACCTCGGATAATTTTTCAATCAGAAACCCTATCCTATATCGGGATGGTGGTTTATATCTTATTTTATTCGCTGTTGTTTTATTCGGTGATGTATCAAATCACGAGGAATAAAGTGGTATCAGAAAGCGTGATATTTGGTTCTTTAAGTGGGTTTTTGCTGATGATAGTTGTCGCAACTTTCAGTTTCCTTTTGTTGGATTTAGCATCTCCAGGATCATTTAACAATATAGTGGGTAGTTCGATTCCCGAATGGTATCAGCAGTTTACCTATTTCAGCTTGATTTCGCTCACAACCATTGGATATGGAGATATCACCCCCGGCTCAGAACAAGCTCGACTGTTAGCAGGATTTTGGGGTGTGATGAGCCAATTTTACATGGTCGCGATTGTAGGAATCATCATCGCAAAATATACTTCAAAATAACTTCAGCAATATTAAATCATACCATATGCAACTAGCATTTATCGGAATCGGAAAAGTAGGATTTGCCCTGGCAAATAACCTGCAAAAAAGTGGGCATACTGTAATCGTTGCACATGATAATCCGGAGCGTGAGAGTGTAAAATCGGCACTTGCTCGGAATGATTCCTTTTTGGTTTTACCTATCCAAGAAGCAATAGATGCAGCAGATGTTGTGTTGCTTGCCACCCCCTTCAAAAACAATGAAGAAATTTTAAAGCCCCTAGATTTGAAAGGCAAAATCCTGGTGGATTGTACCAATCCGGTAGGGCCGGGTATTTCCCACGGACTGGAAAGTAAAATCTCTGGCGCAGAAAAAGTCCAGGAGTGGGCCGGCGATGCAAAAGTGGTCAAGGCCTACACGATTTATGGCTATGAAAATCTGGAAGATGCTAGTTTTCCTAACTACAATGTCAAACCTGTCATG
>JAGQWW010000003.1 GCA_020436955.1 Saprospiraceae bacterium
GCAGGGCTTTCTTCTTTGGTTTCCTTTTTTCCGGAACCAAAAATCAAATCCTTCACCAGCTGAAATCGCTCCTGTCGGTCACCATTTTTATATTGCTCATATCTTGACTGGAGATTTTTACCCAGTTTTATAGAACTTTTAATAATGTTAACAGCCTCCTGCACCGGAGCTTTGGCTGTAATGTTTTCTTTTTCGTTTTGTTTTGATGTTTCAGTTTCCGCGCCTTTGTTGTTTAAGATATAACTCCTTGCATATAGTAATGCCTTTTTTCCGGCTACATAACTGGTCTCAATGGATCCGTTCTCTTGCCTTTTAAAAATGACAAATCCTTCCGTTGCTGCAGGGACAGATACTAGGATATCTGCCATGCCGGGGGTGTTTTTGGATTTCAGCTTTTCTTCTTCCTTTTCAAAATAGGTATCTACTGCCATGTTTTGACGATGTAGCGCAGCCATTTTGTTGGAATTTTCGGTTGGTTCACTCGAAGATTCGGGTACGTTTTGTGCCAAAAAGGGCAAAGCCCAAAGGCAGCTTAGTGTAATGAGTAATTCACGCATGACGATATGATTTAGATGATTAAATCAAACAGGGTCATGTTTTTCTCTAAAATTATTGTTGCTCAAAAGGAAGGGTTAATAAAGGCCCGCATGTAGCACATGAAGATCAGGAGAGCATGTTTTAGCTTTTTGCGGGCCTCTTCAAATTAACAGCCTAATAAAATTTTCACCAGTTATTCAAAATCATAATTTCTACCTTTTGTTTCCATCGCTTATATGCCCTGCCAGTATCTAATTCGGGCTTTGTATCTGGAAAAATTATAATTCAAAGATACGGTCAGGTGAAATTGGAATCCTGACAACAAAAAGCATAAGTCAGGTTTCTAGATTTAGGTGTAATTTTTAAAAAGGAAGGCAGGTACTTTTTTTTGAATTATCCCCTTTTGATTACTTTTGCGGCTTCAATCACCAGCCACGACCAAAGCCTTATAATTATTCTGTCTAGTATCATCCCGGCCCTACACTATATGAAAGGCCGTTTTTACTTTTTAATATCAATTAACCTGTTGTTTTTATGAAAAAGATTGCATCTGCACTTATTTCCGTTTATTACAAGGATGGCCTGGAGCCAATCATTCATGAACTGAATAAAAACGGGGTGAAAATTTATTCAACCGGTGGTACCCAAACTTTTATTGAAGGGTTGGGTGTAGAAGTGGAAGCAGTTGAAAATCTGACATCTTATCCTTCTATTTTGGATGGTAGGGTAAAAACCTTACACCCAAAAGTATTTGGTGGCATCCTGGCTAGAAGAGAAGAAGGGCATCTTTCTCAATTGGAAAAATACAACATCCCTGAATTGGACCTTGTCATTGTGGATTTGTATCCATTTGAAGAAACAGTTGCCAGTACTAATGATGAGTCAACCATTATAGAAAAAATTGATATTGGAGGTATCAGCCTTATCCGCGCTGCTGCTAAAAACTTCAAGGACGTGACAGTAGTTGCTTCCAGAAAAGATTATGAGTGGTTTTTGAACGTATACAAAGAAAAGCAGGGGCAAACAGAAGAGTCTGACAGAAAAGAACTGGCTCGCAGAGCATTCCTTGAGTCTTCCCACTACGATACTGCTATCTACCATTATTTTAATGCAGGAAATGATGCACCTGGTTTCAAACACAGCATTTTGGAATCAGAAGTACTTCGTTATGGTGAAAATCCACACCAGCAGGGTGTCTTCTATGGTGACTTTAATGCACTCTTTGACAAACTAAATGGTAAAGCCATCTCCTACAACAACCTTGTAGATATTGATGCTGCCGTATCATTGATGCGTGAATTTGTAGGTCAAAAACCAACCTTTGCCATCCTAAAACATACCAATGCCTGTGGATTGGCCCAGCGCGATACTTTGTTGCAGGCATGGACCGATGCATTGGCTTGTGATAATGTATCAGCTTTCGGTGGCATCTTTGTTAGTAACACAGCTTTGGATCTTGCTACTGCACAGGAAATTGACCAATTGTTTTACGAAGTAATCATTGCACCGGATTATAATGCCGATGCCCTTGAATTACTATCCAGCAAAAAGAATAGAATTCTACTGAAAATAAAATCATGGGATGCCCCTAAAAAGACTTTCCGTTCCTTGTTGAATGGTGTAGTTGAACAAGATGCAGACCTTCGTACAGAAACAGCCGCAGACTTCAAAACTGCTACCACCAAATCACCTACCCCATCAGAAGTAGAAGATTTGGTCTTTGCCAATATCTGCGCAAAACACCTTAAATCCAACACCATTGCCATCGTGAAAAACAAGCAGATGATTGGAATGGGTTGTGGTCAGCCATCAAGAGTAGACGCCCTTAATCAGGCAATCAATAAGGCACGTTCTTTTGGATTTGACTTGAAAGGATCAGTAATGGCATCAGACGCTTTCTTCCCTTTCCCTGACTGTGTTGAAATTGCAGATGGAGAAGGTATCAAAGCCGTCGTTCAACCGGGCGGCTCCATCAAAGATCAAGATAGCATCGACTATTGCAACGCCCACGGTATGGCCATGGTGATGACGGGTGTGAGGCATTTTAGGCATTGATCGCGGTTCGCGGGATGCGGGGCGCGTGGTGCGTGAAGCGTGGTGCGTGAAGCGTGAAGCGTGATGCTGGGTACCTGGTGAGTTGTTTGTTGTCCGAGAAACAGTAAAATTCCTCATCCCGCGCTGCGCATCCCTCATCCCGCACCACGCACTACGCATCACGAGATACGCACCACGCATTTACTTATCCAAATGCACATCCATCTGTGGATATGGAATGGAGATGCCGGATTTATCAAAGTTCTTTTTCACATTTTCCTGGCAAAACCAGTAGATGTCCCAATAGTGCTCTGCTTTTGACCATGGACGGGCAGCAATATTCACGGAGCTATCGCCCAGGGAGCTCACAAAGATTTGAACCGGTTTTTCAGGTAAGATATGCTCGCATTCGCTGATGGTCTGACGAATGATTTCTTTTGCTTTGTCGATGTCATCTTCATAAGAAATACCGAAGACCATATCAATTCTACGGTCTTCAAGGGTATTTATATTTTTAATAATGCCGGACGTGACTACCCCGTTTGGGATGACGACACGTTGATTGTCAAAAGTTGTAATAAGCGTATTGAATACCTGAATAGAATGTACCACCCCGGTTACGCCTGCAATTTCAACTACATCTCCAGTTTTATAGGGTTTTAAAACCAACAGTAAAATACCGCTTGCAAAATGCCCAAGGCTACCCTGTAGTGCCATACCTACGGCAAAGGCAAGGGCTCCGATAGCAGCAACAAAGGAAGTGGTCTCCACGCCAAAGATGCCGGCAACACTGATAAATAAAAGGACTTTTAATCCCCAGCTAACAAGCGTTTTTAAAACAGGTTGGACCGTAGGGTCTACTTCCCTCTTGTCAAGAAATTTTTGAAATAATCTTGTAATTCCGCTGATAACCCAAAGGCCCACTACCAAAGTAATGATAGCTAATAGTACATCCGGTGCATAATTGATTGCCAATTCCGTAATCTTCTCTAACCATTTTTCCATTAATCGCTATTTTCTGTTTTTGTATTAGGTGCATTGTCAATTTAGAAACAGGACAAGTAGGGAGATGTTCGGAGAAGGTGGGATTCTAGTTATGGATGCTGGATGCTAGTTTCTGGATTCTAGTTTCTGGATGCTGGTGTTGGTTGCGGGGTTGTTGAATTTACGTTTTACGCAAGGTGAACAAAACCTGGGTAGTTTAATTTGCCTTTATCCTTTATCCTTTATCCTTTATCCCAATTTTTTATATTAAAAAAATGCATTACATCTTCACGGGATTATATTTGTGAGGCAAAAGCTGCTAATAATGATGAACGGCGAAAATGAATCGGGAGGAAAACCTCAATGGATAAGCAAGGATAAAGCTTTGCAAAAGCTCATGAAATATTGTGCTTATCAGGACCGCTGTCACCAGGAAGTTCGCAACAAATTGCTCAGTCTTGGCGTATATGGGGACGAGTTGGACGACGTAATGCTCACCTTGTTGCAGGAAAATTTTCTCAATGAGGAAAGATTTGCTCGCTCCTTTGCTCGTGGAAAATTTCGTTTGAAAAGATGGGGTAGGGTGCGCATAACAAGAGAGTTGAAATTGAGAGATATCTCGGCTTATTGTATAAAAAAAGGACTTGCTGAGATAAATGAATTGGAATACGGGGAAGCGCTGGATGAAATTTTACACAAAAAATGGCTGGAAACTAAGGCTAAAAACGATTTTGAAAAAAGGAAAAAAGTAGCTGACTTTGCCATAAGACGAGGGTTTGAAACAAACCTGGTATGGGAAGCAGTCCAAGCCCTTAAAGACACAGATTAATAAGCAAGCTTCAATTCAAACCGATGGATATTTCAGTTGTCATACCCATTTATAACGAAGAGGAAAATATCGATGTTTTATACAATCGATTGGCCACAGTCATGAAAGATCTGGGCGTTAGCTATGAATTACTCTTTGTAAATGATGGTAGCAAGGACAAATCCATCCAACTCATTCGAAATCTTTCTCAACAACATAAGGAAGTACGATATATTGATTTCAGCCGAAATTTTGGCCACCAGGTGGCCGTTTCAGCAGGATTGGATCATACCCGGGGCAATGCAGTTGTTATTATCGATGCAGACCTGCAGGACCCTCCGGAATTGATAAAAGAGATGTACCAAAAGGTACAGGAAGGTTACCAGGTGGTGTATGCCAAGCGCAGAAGAAGAGATGGAGAGAGTTTTATGAAGCTGTGGACCGCAAAGATGTTTTATCGTATCCTTTCAAAAATTACTTCTGTCTCTATCCCGGTAGATACCGGCGATTTTCGAATAATGGATAAGTGCATTGTGGAAGCTTTGCGTCAAATGCCAGAAAAACATAAGTTTCTAAGAGGCCAGATTTCGTGGATTGGGTACAATCAGACTTATGTAGAGTACGACCGCTCCCAGCGCCATGGTGGTGAGACCGGTTACACCTACGGTAAGATGATCCGCTTTGCGCTAGACGGTATTACTGCTTTTTCAGATACGCCGCTGAAGATGATAACCTTCTTTGGATTTTTTGTTTCGGGTTTTGCTTTCCTGATGAGCCTTTGGGCTTTGTATGCCCGATTTATTGCCGGCGATTATGAACCGGGTTGGGCATCACTGATAGTAAGTGTTCTTTTTATTGGTGGTATCCAGATGATCGCACTTGGTATTATTGGCGAATACCTGATGCGGATGAATAGCAATGTTATGGACCGCCCGCTTTACATTATTCGAGACAGTAATGTTAAGAATGATGGCGAAGAAAAGCCTTGAATGTAATTTTTATCCATACGACTTAATTATATCTAAAAATTTGGGATTGAATCCGGCGGATAATCCCTCTACATTTGTAAATACCCTTCCCGAAAAAAACATTTTTTCAGATAGCGTATTTCACATGTTTCAAGGTAAAAAAGTCCTGGTTGTAGAAGACAACCCTGCAGATGCGGAGCTTATATTGCTAGCATTCAAAATCCATTCTCCAGATACAGAATTGAAAGTGTTCCAGACCGGACCCGATCTGCTTTATTTTTTAAAGAGCGCACCATCAGAGTATTATGCACTCATCTTGATGGATTTAAATATGCCTGTAATGAATGGCAGGGAATTGCTTTCCCGTTTGAATAAACATGATGAGTGGAAGGAGATTCCTAAGGTAGTTTTCAGTTCTTCCAAACAAAGAGAAGACGTAAGAGATTGTTATGAACTGGGTGCAAAGGCTTATGTTGCCAAACCTTTTGATTTGCAGGAGTTTGAAAAAGCCATTGCTTCCATCGCAAGTTTTTGGTTCCGTGTACAGCCAAATTATTTTTATAATCCGGCCTTATGATATTTCTTCCTCTACTTTGATTTTAAAATTTTCCTCCAATTCCCCTTTGATCAATTCTAGCAGGACTTCTTCATTTGCTTCCCGATTCATTTTGTAGGTGCTATCCTTCACAACTCCGTTTTTAAAACTTCTACGGGGTACCTCAGATTTATAAAATTCTTTTCGGTGGGGTGTACCTGGCAATTTTTTTCTAAAGTTTTCATACACCAACACCCTGACGGGCAAATCCTCTCCTTTTTCATTTTGCCAAATTTGCAATCCCTTTTCACTTTTGTAATAAAGGGATGCACCTGATCCTTCTATTTGCATGAGGACTCCTGTTAATCGAGCATTTTTTTCCGGCAATTCCGGATGGTCTGAAATAGGTTTCCTCTCTTCCCTTAAATAATATTCCTCTTCAAATGCTCTTAATCCGCCTTTAGTGAGGTTGGCTTTGCTATGCCATAGGGAGAACCTGTTTTTAACCGTCATACCGCATTTCTCTACCAGCTTTTCATAAAATTGTTCCGCATGGATTGGATCCTGACTCAGTACATATATCCAGCAATTGTGAAAGCCTTTTCTACGGTGCTCAAGAAAATCCAACTTTAGGGTTTGAAATTGATTTTTTAAATGCCCCAGTCTAACCTCCCAGTCTGCAGCATAAGGTTTGCCTTCGATACATTCGATGCTAAATTCGATTTCAAGATTTGAAATCGCAATCTGCAGGTAGGTAGAACTGTCCAACAAGGTTTCCATGTGGCTCAGGTGTTCTACCTTTTCTACGATATCCCGGCTAAGGTTTTCCTTTTCTAAAATTTCGTTTCTAAGAATGATAGAGTCTGTTTCCACATCGTGGTACAAAGTGCCTTCTTTGAAAGTTTCAAAGTCTTTTCTGAGTTCTGACGCCATGTCTGTCATCGCATATTGCTCATAGGCTTCCAACAATGCGTCTGTACCGAGTGCATCTACAATAGTGTCAAATTGTAATCGGTCATTTTCAACACTTATATCTACGACGATTTTATCTTCAACTGGGGTTTCTATGAGTATTTTTGCCAGTGGAACCAAGAAATGTTTTTGTAAAGTTCGGTGCAATTGTCTGGCTCCATAAGCGGGGTCATATCCCTTTTCTGCCAACCAGGTTTCTACTGCTTCACTGTAAACCAATTGGACCGGTCTGCTCTTTATGCCTTCTCTCTTTTTCACCTCCTCTAAGGTCTTACGAACTACTTTTTGAATTACCTCCATTTTCAAAGGCTGAAAAGGAACCAGCAGGTCTATTCGGTTGAATAACTCGGGCTTGAAAAACTTTTCCACTGCAGCAGTGAAATGATCGGTGAGTGATCCTTCATCTTCTGAACGATTCAATCCGATTTGTTGCCCCGGCATTTTACCTGCTCCTATATTGGAAGTCATCATGATAACCGTCGAGCAGAAGTTTACCAGTTGACCTTTGTTATCAGTAAGTCTCCCCTCGCTTAAGATTTGCAAAAGAAGGTCGAAGAAATTGGGATGTGCCTTTTCTATCTCATCAAAAAGTAAAACCGCAAAAGGCTCTCGTCGAATGGCAGAAGTTAAAACCCCATCAGTATGGTACCCTGCGCCGGTCAGTCGCATCACCCCAAATGGGTCTGAATATTCACTCATGTCCAGGCGCACCATTTTTTCTTTACTGCCAAACATGAAGGCTGCCAGATTTTTTGCGAGCTCAGTTTTCCCTACACCGGTAGGTCCGACCATCAAAAAGGAAGCAATGGGTTTATTGGTTTTAGTCAGTGCTGTTTTTACGGTAGATAACACATTGACCACTTGCTTGAGTGCTTGCGGCTGCCCAAAGACCCGGTTTTCAAAAAAATCCAAACTCTCGGATGGATTCATCGGAATATTTGGGTCTACCATAAAGCGAGGCATGCCGGATTCTTCACAAAAAAAGCGATACACCATGTCCAATTCAATCTTCCGACTGTTTTGCAATTCAGCCGGATTGTTGAGAATTAAACTCTCCAGGAAACGAATCGGCTTGCCCGGAAACCCTGAATAAGGATTGAATCGCCTGAAAATGCGAATGACTTCTTTTATAACCTCTGTTGAAATTTCAACCTGCTTGCTACTTGCCTGGCTTTGTATTTTTTCGCGGATAGCATCTTCCAGCTTTTCCGGTTCTTTTATTTTTATGATGCTAAAGAGACTTAGATAATTGGGATTCCTCAATTCTATTCGGGCAAACTCTTCTTCAGTACACTCCGTTATCATGATTACTTCTCCACGACTTAAAAAGGTCTGGAAATAATCGGCGATACTTACCTCATTGCCTTCATATTGCCCTACTTCAAACAGCTCGGACAGGTTTTTTACAAAAAGTACATCCCCTCGCTTGGTCAGCTCATTGGCCAGGGTGACCAGATTATCCTGCCATCCGGTCTCTCGCGTCAATTCTTTGATCAGACTACTTGCGGTAGTTGACCAGATTTTTCTATCCATATTCCACTGGGAGGCGGTACGAGCAAGTTCCTCTACGATGGCAGATTTTCCGGCACCGGACGGTCCGACCAGGAGGATATTTTTTAAAAATTTTCCTTCCAGGATACGAGCCATCTGTTCTACCTCTTTCTCTCGGAAATAGGCAATGGTTGGACCATTCTGCGGCAGCCTTTCAGCCACTTCATCTACCAAGGTCTCCTGTCTGTTTAATCTTAGGTCCTCCAATTCTCTTGGTCGCCTAAAATTTAAGTCCAATTGTTCTTTCTCCAGTTCGATGGTTTGAAACCAGATGGTGGAGATAATGTCCTGAACGTTTTGCGTACGTTTATTGCGCAAAAACTCCTCTTCAATGGCAGTGGTTATTTTTTGCTCCAGGTTTTCTCCGATAGGAACTACTATTTCCAGATCGATAGCAGGTACTATGCAATAGGTATGATTGGGTTGAGGAGATAAAAAGACTTCAAACTCAAGATTGAATTTTGGAAGAGCCAATTCATCTTTGGCACTAGGGAATTCCAGGGAAAAGGTCTTTTTTTCAAAATTGGTGGCTTGCAACAGTTGTAATAGCCTTTCTGCTTTTCCCAGATCCAATACTTTTTCCTGGAATACCTTTTTATATCGTTCTGCCAGTTTTTGAGCTGTACCGCCAAACTGCAGGGCACCCATATCTTTCAAAGGTTTCCACAAATGCAGGTTGTCAGAAACCTTAAGTTTGAAGGCAACAAAAGGTACGGTAAGATCAAAAGGCATGTAAAAAGGACTTTAGCAGCAATAAAAGCTGCAAGATACTATCTTCTACCCCGATTGGTAGGATTTTTTTGGCGCGCACGACGGCGAAGCTCTTCATCAATGATGGCTCCGATATATTCCAGATAACCTTTGCTGTTATATCTTTTTTTCAAAAGGTAAGCTCCAATTACATAAGCGAAGAAACCGACCGGGAAAAGCCCCATTAAAAAATAACCAAATCGGTCAGCACCCATCAGTCCAAATGGTAAGGCCAGAATTACCCATCCGGGTGAAGTAAATCCGACCCACTGAATGAGTTTATTTAATTGGTTGAAAGTTTTCAGGGCCTCATCCAATTTTCCTGTTAATATCAAAAGATCGGAAGTAGCATACAATTCTGCTCCGATATCAGCTAATTGCGCAAACTCGTCGGTTGCTGCAATTTCAATCTGCTCCAGTACTCTTGATATATTCTCTTGTCGTTTCACGGAAACAAATTTAAGGATAGAAAAGGAAAAAATCGATTTGCCTAAGACGAAAATCCGGTACCTGTGATGATTTAACAGTTTATGATTTTAATCGTTTGGTTCAAAAGCGAAAAATGAAAGTTTCCCTACCTTTGAAGACACAAATTTATGTACATGACCAGTTCCGGACCATCGTCAACTACCAAAAATAATTCCATTCACATGGAAGAGTACCTTAAAAATTATATCGGAGGTGAATTTTTACCTCCGGATAGCGGCAATTACCTTGAAAATCCTAATCCTGCAACCGGGAAGACTTATTCCTACATTCCTGATTCGCAAGCTTCAGATATTGACAAGGCAGTTGCTGCTGCAAAAAATGCTTTTCCCGCCTGGTCAAAATCGGGCACTCAATTTCGATACGAAGTGTTAAATCGCATTGCTGATTTGATCGGTGAAAATCTGGAAGCTTTTGCATTGGCAGAAAGTATGGACTCCGGTAAGCCTGTTTCGCTTTCCAGATCGGTAGATATTCCCAGAGCGCAATCCAATTTTCGATTTTTTGCTACTGCCATCCTACATTTCAGTTCTGAGTCGCACAATATGGAAGGGCAGGCGATCAATTATACCTTGCGTCAACCATTTGGCGTAGTGGGGTGTATCTCTCCATGGAATTTGCCCCTGTACCTCTTTAGTTGGAAAATAGCACCGGCTCTGGCTGCAGGCAACTGTGTGGTTGGGAAACCTTCAGAAATTACCCCTATGACCGCCTTTTTGCTTTCAAAAGTTTGTAAAGAAGCCGGTTTGCCGGACGGAGTATTAAATATTGTGCATGGCCTTGGCCCATCTGCCGGTCAGGCTTTGGTAGAGCATCCGGATGTAAAAGCGATTTCATTTACGGGCGGAACCAATACCGGAAGACATTTGGCAAGGACTGCTGCTCCTATGTTCAAAAAATTGTCCCTTGAATTAGGTGGTAAAAATCCCAACCTGATTTTTGCGGATTGTGATTTTGAAAAAATGATGGCAGAAACCATGCGCTCGTCTTTTGCCAACAACGGCCAGATATGTTTGTGTGGTTCGAGGGTGTATATCCAGCGTCCTATTTACGATAAGTTCAAAGAAGAATTTGTAGCCCGCACCAAAAAACTGGTGGTAGGTAATCCGTTGGATGCACCGACCAACCAGGGTGCAGTAGTGTCTAAATCGCATTTTGAAAAAATATTGTCCTACGTTGCATTGGCAAAAGAAGAAGGCGGTAAAGTTTTAGCCGGTGGACATGCAGTCCAATTGTCCGGAGAAAATGAAGGAGGGTATTTCATTGCACCGACCATTATCGAAGGTTTGCCTGAAACCTGTCGCACCAATCAGGAAGAAATTTTTGGACCGGTGGTAACTATCCAACCTTTTGATACGGAAGAAGAAGCCATTGTATTGGCCAATAGCACAGAATACGGCCTGGCCTCCACAGTATGGACCAGCGACTTGAATCGTGCGCACAGAGTAGCCGAGCAAATCCAGGCAGGGATTGTTTGGATAAATTGCTGGATGCTGAGAGACTTAAGGACTCCGTTTGGTGGAGTGAAAAATTCAGGAGTAGGTCGGGAAGGTGGACTGGAAGCACTTCGCTTTTTTACAGAACCAAAAAATGTATGTGTCAAATTTCATTGACACATACATTTTTAATTTAGCGTCGCACCGCAACCGGCATGGCATTGTCAAAATCGCCGGAGATAGTTGGCGTTTGTGCACCGGCAGTATAATCTACAACCGAACGTTTCACGTAATTGAACAGTTCTGAAATGGTGACGATTTTATCACTGTTGCGATCTGCTTCTCCTTTTAGTCCTTTTATCAGGAAATAGCTGAAAATACCGGAACGCAAGCCACCATCTTCCAAAGAGTATTCTTCTCCTTTGGAAGACATCATCAAGGCAATACCACCTTTGGCATTTTCAAAAGCACCATAATATCTGTCCAAAGTCTCTTTGACAGGCGCTTTCATAGCAAGAATAGAACCGGAATGACAAGCATCTGCAAAAACCACTTTCTGATTGGCCTTGCTCTTTTTCATCAGGTCTCTGATTTCTTCGTGCAAAATACGATTGTTGTAACCGTCATAATCGACAGGAAGGAAGGAGCCTTCCAAGCCGTGACCGGAGAAATAAAATACAATCACATCGTTTTCGTCGGCTTTAAGCAGGGTATTATGGATGGTCGTTAAAACGTTCATGCGGGTAGCATCTTCATCAACCAGAATCTTTACCTGATCGTCTGTCAATGATCCACCTTCAACGCTTTTCAAAAAGGCATACATCTGATAAGCATCATCGTCCGTATATCGAAGTGCAGGCATATGTTGATATCTGCCAACGCCCACTACCACTGCCCAGATTTTTACTTCATCTGAATAATCGACGGCAACCGGTTTTTCTTTAACCTGCTCGCGTACCGGTTTCATTTCACCCACCATTTTACCATTTCTCCACAATCCTCCTCTGGCTTTGCCTGATGCAAAATAAATGACACCCGGACCATTGGGGGCATGATTGGCCCAGGCTCCTTCATATTTATCTCCATTGGAATAAAAGACGGTCCCTTTCCCTTCCGGATAACCGTATTTAAATTCACCGATATACTTACTACCATCGGCATAAATGTAGGTGCCTTGTCCATCGCGACAATATTCACTGTTGCAATCGCGCTCGTAACCGGTAGTGACGGATTGATTTTCTAAAGTTGTGTTGGATTGATTACGATCAGGTTGAGCAACCGGCTGATTGGCTACAGCGGTTTCCTGGGCAGGCATTTGCTCCTCCCTCATTTTGCCATTTTCCCACACACCTAATTTCTTTTTCCCATTGGCATAAACCACGGTGCCAAGCCCATCTTTTTCATTTTTTTTCCAGGTGCCGATATATTTGGAGCCATCATCATATGACATAGTACCTTGACCATCAAATTGCCCATTTTTAAAATCTCCCTCATAGCGTTCTCCTGAAGAAAATGTGTAGGTCCCTACACCATTTGGCAGGCTGTTTTTCCAAGCACCGGTATAACTGTCGCCATTGTGATATTGCATGGTGCCTCTTCCATCAAATTTACTTTTCTTGAATTGCCCATTGTATTCATCGCCATTGGCATACGTAAATTTCCCGGTACCTTCTCTAAATTGATAAGCCCACTCTCCAACATAGATATGACCTGTACTAAAATACAGCGTCCCATTTCCATGAATGAATCCATTTTTAAATTGACCCACATATTTAGCTCCGGAAGGATATAAATAGGTGCCCCTCCCGGTAAAACAATTGCCGGAAAGACACTCAGCCTTTAAAAAAAGAGGAAAAATAAAGAAGGTCAACACTGCTACCCATTTGATTTGGCTCATCATCATCAATCAGTTTAGGTCCAAGAATGCGTTTGAAATGTAAGCAGTGTTGTATAGGCGATTAATTTGAGCTTTTAGCTGTTGGCCTTTAGCTATTAGCAATTTTTTAATGGTCTTTAGTCTTTGGTGGCTGTTGAATTCGTCATTCGTCACTCGTAATTCGTAAATATCCTTCATCCTTCATCCTCCATCCTCCATCCTTTCCCCCATCTCCAATCCCCCATCCCCAATCCCCAATCACACCCTCTATTAACCCCCACTTTTTCACCCTTATTGTAAAGGGGTAATGAATTTTAAAAGTATTTTAAAAGATTTAGGGTTTTGGCTATTTTTGTGACCATTAGAAAATACCACTTAAATAGTTAATCCATGTTAAGAAAATTATTTGTTGTAATGGTGGCTGTATCCATGTTGGGATTTGGATGCGGATCTGAAGGCGGATCAGACGCAGCAGCTACTGAAGCTCATGATCATGACGGACACGACCACGACCATGGCGATGCCACTGCAGAAGCAGGAGACGGTGTTCACTTTGGTGAAGTAATAGAAGAAGACGGAGCAGTTACGCTTGATGAGTTCCTTCCTAAGATGGAAGGTGTAGATTCATTGGATGCAAAATTGGTTGGTACGGTTGAATCTGTATGTCAGACCAAAGGTTGCTGGATGAACCTTACGACTGAAGCAGGAGATGAAATGTTTGTGCAGTTTGAAGACTACGGTTTCTTTATGCCTAAAGACATTGCAGGCAGAAAAGTAGTTATCGACGGATATGCTTATCGCCAGGTTACCAGTGTAGATGAATTGCGTCACTATGCTGAAGACGAAGGTAAAAGCGCAGAAGAGATAGCTGCTATTACTGAGCCTGTGGAAGAATTGAAATTCATGGCTTCCGGTGTGAAGTTGATGAACTAATCTTCTTTCCATTCATTCCGGTTAGCGGTTTTGCTGCTAACCGGAATCAATACCTTATCACTTGAATATCCTTTCCCGTAAGTTTTCCAATTATTGGTTTTATGCAGGCCTTTTACTATTCGGAACATGGATGGTAGATTTGGCTTTCTCCTGGCCGGGTACTGCAGACGATGCCGATGCTGTATTTCACTTTTTGTATTCCGAGTCAGCATTTGACCACCCAGAACACTTTTTAAATCATTGGGCCAAGCCGGTCTTTGTATTATTTACTGCGCCATTTGCACAATTTGGGATGATAGGTCTCAAATTGTACAATATCCTTATGTTACTGGGCACCATGTTTCTCACCTGGAAAGCCGGTCAACATCTAGGCATCAGTAGACCCTGGATAGCTGCATTAGTGGTAGCAACTGCCCCAATGAGTATCTACAACACACTTTCCGGATTGACCGAGCCGATGTTTGCATTTTGGTTGATGGTGGGGGTGTGGCTCTTTTTAAAAAGAAAATGGTGGCCCGCAGTAGTTTGGATTTCCTTTTTGCCCTTTGTTAGGTCTGAAGGCTTAATAGTATTTTGTGTATTGGCCATTTATCTCATTGCCATGCGCAAATGGTGGATGGTACCATTTTTAATGATAGGTCACGTGGTGTATGGAGCCATTGGTTTTTTCCTGTATGAAGACTTTTTGTGGGTATTTCGAAAGATGTCCTATGCTACCCTAAACGGTGCCTATGGATCTGGTACCTGGGATCATTTCATTACCAATTTGCCAAAGGTAATTGGTGTTATGTGGTCTATTTTATTGACAGCAGGCCTGTTGGTTGGTGCTCTGTGGTGGTTGGTGCCTGTGGTGAGTAAAAAAACAAAGCCATTTTTTACAAAATGGATGGGGCAGAAAATAAGCCAGGACGAACTCTGGCTGGTGTACGGAATCTTTGTTGCCTATTTCGTCGCGCATTCCCTTTTTTGGTACTTGGGTATCTTCAACTCTTACGGAATGTTGCGTGTGTTGATAGGCGTATTCCCAATGATAGGTTTGATAATAGCCAGACTGTTGCATCCCGTATGGCGTTTTTTACCGGAGCAGCCAGCATGGTGGAATGTGGTTCCGGTAGCCGTTTTATTGCCTTTATCTATTCTTTCTTTGCAAGGCAATTTTTCAAAAGCATGGCACCTTGATCTGACCCATGGTCAGCGTGCATTTAAAAAAGTAAAAGAAGAGCTTTGGCCTACCTATGAGGAATACACCTTGTATTACGATGCCATTTACCCGGCTATGTTGTTTGAACATGACTGGTTCAATCCCGAAAAACACAGAATGATCAAGCAGGTCCTTTCCGGAGAACCGGTTCCTACCAAAAGTCTGGTCATGTGGGATAACGTTTTCGCTGAATTGGATGGACGCATTGCCCTTAATCTGCTGACTGAAAATCCTACCTTAAGAGAGATAGGCAGGTTTAGGTCACCTGAAGGTGGCGATTGGTTTAGGGAAGTCGTGGTATTTGAATGGGATAGTACCTACAGTAGTAAAACCCTATTGTTCGAAGAAGATTTCGAGTCCGAACCGGAAGGACCGACTATCGATACTACACTCGCTGTATATGGAAAACAGTGTAAAATGGTTGGATTACCCAATGCTTTCTCCAAAGGCTTCAGTGGTATGATGAATACCTTATATCAAGGTGGTACCAAAAAACTTAAATTTACTTTTCAGGCGCTGACCCCCGAGATACCGGAAGGGGAGGGAAGTCCCAACGTGGTGATTTCCTTCGAAAATTCCATGGAACCCTATGAATGGACCGGAATCAAGATAATTCCACAATTGGATTCAACCAACGTTTGGCAGCAAGTGGAGATAATAAAGGAAATGCCTGCTCCAAAGGCCTATTTTGACGAGGTAAAAGTATACATCTGGAACCCGGGTCATCTTCCACTGTATATTGATGATTTGAAGTTGGAGTTGGTGAATGCGTATTGAGTTTTGCGTGGCGCGTGTAACGTAGTGTATCTTTGAATAATTACAAATAGAAAAGGGGTTGATTGAATTTCAATCAACCCCTTTTCTATTTGTAATAAAAATACGAGTCACACGACACGCGCCACGCATCCCTATTTCCCCTCCATTTCTCTTTGCTCTTGCAAAATAATCTGGTCCATGACTTCGGACAGTTGTTCTGCACCGATACGTTTCATGATGATTTTTTTGTCTTTGTCGAGGATGAAAATCTGGGGGGTTGATTTGATATTATACAACACCTTATATTTTGAGCGGTGGTAAGGGTCTACCACGTTCATAAAGTTGTCAAATCCTTTTTCTTCTATAGTGTCCCAGCAGGAAGGTACCTCGTCGGTAAATTTGCCGCAGATAGAGAAGATGGTAACACCTTTATCTTTAAATTTCTCATAGAAATCTACTACAATGGGAGCTGCTTTTTTACAATGGCCACAATCAGGATCCCACACATAAATCACAGTAAAAGGTGACTCCACTTCTGATAGTTTGACCTTGGTACCATCCTTTTTCTGCATTTGAATGTCCGGTGCAGTTTTTCCAATCAGAATTGGTTCCAGGGCATCAGCGTTTTCAACGATCTTTTGCATGGTAGAATCCGGGGTCCAGTAGGCCATATCGGTCTTGTAATATTTGTCAACGATATGAACATAAACAGCATCCATGCCTACTATTTTCGACTTAGCATAAGTGTTCAGGAAATGGACTACATAAAATTTGAAATTTTCCCCTTTAGGATCCATCTTTTCTAAAATGAAATCAATTGCCTTATTGAGGGAATCCGGATGTTGTACTTCCAACTTGTTGATGTAATAATCGATTCGTTGGAACAATAAGTTGGTCCTGGCAAGTCTGTCATCGCTCAGGTTAATATTGTCAAAGTAATGCTCTTTGGTGTATAACCATTTTTGCATCTGAACTTCCTTTTCATCACCTTCAAATGCTGGATAATCAATGGCGAATGTAGCTTTGATTATAGCTGCGGGAAGTGATAAAGGATGCTCTTTTACAATCTTTTGCTGCATTTCCTGCACGCTTTCATTCAGCTTGTCCAGTTTTTCCTGCAAAGGCTTTTTAGCATTTTCGTCCTCTCCGGCTTCTGTGATTTGCTTTTGCAATGCTTCAGCTTCCGGTCTTTTGGAACTCAGGAAATTCAGATAATCGTAAAACAGGATATTATCTTTTGAGCCCTTAATTTTCATTTTGGTAACCAGGTCATCGTAACTGGTTTCCACCGTAAAATTTTGATTGTTTTCATCAATCAATAGCTCAAAGTATTTATTGTCGGGTGGTATTACAATCATGTAGACGCCACCTTGAAGGGCTTCATCACCTTCAATATGGAACCAGCCGTCTTTGTTTTTTTGAATGGTATCCCTTACATATTGTTTGTCGCCATATTGGTATCCGAAGAAAATAGAGTCCTGTTCAAAACCATTTAATTTGATTTTGATGTGGTAACCATCACCGGCAAAGGAAACAAGGGAAAGAAACAGACCGAAGGTAAGTAAGAGTGTTTTCTTGAACATGTATTATCAGGTTTTGGAAAAATATCTTAACGAAATTTCAGAGGATAGGTTGTATTCACTACAAAAATCAGATTTTTATCTAAAGCAAACCATAGTCCTGTCAGGCTTAAATTATCATTAACATACCCCGATTTCCATGTTTTACCCTTGAAAAATATTCAAAATCCAATGCTTACATATCAGGATTTTGCTATGGCAGTGATGGCTTCAATCAGCCTGTCCAAATCAGATTTGAGTGTATAGACATTGGGTGTTATTCTAACGCCGTGAATATTTTCCCAATTAATAGCAACTGTATGGATTTTGAAATCGTGAAATAAGCGATTGGAAACTTCTCCCGGTTCTTTCCCTTCCATTTGAAGTAAAGCAATGGCGCCGCTAAAAGCAGGATGAGCTGGTGTGCCGATGGTAACGCCGGGAAGGTCTTTAACAGCATTGGTCCAATAATCCTTTAAATAACGCAGACGGGCACTTTTCCTTTCTGTCCCGATCATGTTATGAAAATCCACCGCATGTGCAATTCCTTGTTCAATGGCGAAGGAGCGGGTACCCAGGTGCTCAAATTTCCGGATATTATCTTCCAGTGGATTTGGTGCAGCCAGTAATGGATAAAGCGATGCGATTTTTTCTTTTCGAATATACAACAAACCCGATCCGAACGGTGCACACAACCATTTGTGCAAACTGGTACCTAAATAATCGCAATTCAAATCCGGAATTTTAAAGTCAATATGTACAAAAGAATGGGCGGCATCCACCAACACGTCAATGCCTCTCGCCTTCGCCCTGTCAGCGATTTCCCTGGCTGGTAAAACCTGACCATTCCAATTTATCATATGTGTAATGTGGACCACCTTGGTTTTATCAGTAAAGGCATTTTCAAAAGTTTGGACAATTTGGTCCTTATCTTCGATGGGAAATTCAAAATTGAGCCATTTTAGGACGATACCATCTCTTTGTTCACGTTGTTTCCAGGCATTGATCATGTTTGGATAATCCTGTTTGGTAAGGACCACTTCATCACCGGGTTGCAACTGCAAGCCAAATATGATGGTCTCCAGCGCTTCAGACGAATTGCGATTGATGGCCAATTCTTCAGCATCTGCACCCGAAAGTCGAGCCAGGTCATTTCTGAGTGGTTCGCGCCCTTTGTCTACAATCTGCCACATATAATAACTTGGAGCTTCGTTGCTAAGCCTGTTGTAATGCTCTACTGCTTCCTGTACAACCCTTGGTTGCGGGCTGACACCTCCATTGTTTAGGTTTAAAATGGTAGGGCTGACGGAATAGGCCTGCTTAATCATAGCCCAAAAGTCCTCATCCAGGTTAGAAGCATTTACATTTGGATGTTGTCTGTGTTTTAAGGTTTCAATGAGCTTTTTCCCGTCATCTGTTTTTAAAAAAGTAGAAAATGAAAATGCGGGAGCGGCCAAAGAAAGCGTGGAGATAAAATTTCTTCTGCTGTGTAGCATGATTTTGAATTCTTTAGGTGTTCTCAAATGTCAGCCTAAGAAACGAATTATCTGTTTAAAAGCCGTCCAATTGCTATTTCATTTTTATACAAAAAAGCGGTACTCTCGATCGTTTTCTTAATTTTGTGGCCCCCAAGGCCGATTTACCAAAATAAAATTATGGAAAACAATATTCAATCTGCTTTAATTCTGTTAGTAGTAGGAATGCTAACTGTCTTTTTGATACTTACACTGGTTGTTGTTACCGGCAATGTATTGATAAGATTGGTTAACAGGTTTGCTACAGAAGAAGTAAAAGCTGTCAAGAAGAAAGTAGCAGCCGGACTTCAGAAGCAATTGAATCCAAAAACCCTGGCCGCCATAACTGCTGCTGTAGAAATTGCTACTGGTGGGAAAGGGAAAATTGTGAAAATCGAAAAAAAATAGCCGTAACCCGGATAGAAATTAAAAATTATGGGAAAGGAGATTCGTTTGTGCCTGGTATACAGGGATATGTGGCAAAGTGCCGGAAAATATGTACCCAGGAAGGATCAGTTGGTCAGAGTAGCAGAACCTATAGTAGATATGGGATGCTTTGCCAGGGTAGAAACCAATGGCGGAGGGTTTGAACAGGTCAATTTGCTATTTGGAGAAAATCCCAACCATTCAGTTCGTGACTGGACTACGCCCTTTAATAAAGCAGGCATTCAAACCCAGATGTTAGAACGTGGTTTGAATGGACTTAGGATGAGCCCTGTACCGGCAGATGTCAGAAAGTTGATGTTTAAGGTAAAAAAGAAGCAGGGAACTGACATCGCTCGTTCATTTGACGGATTGAATAATCCGCAAAACCTGGCGCTTTCGTTCGAATATGCAAAAGAAGGTGGTATGATAGCCCAGGGTGCCTTGAGTCTTACCTTTTCTCCCATCCATACAGTAGAATACTACATTGAGCTGGCCAACAAGTTTATCGATTTGGGCGCCCAGGAAATATGCATCAAGGATATGGCAGGGGTAGGACGCCCGGTTTCTGTTGGAAAAATTTTAGCCGGTATTAAGAAAAACCATCCCAATATGCTGGTTCAATACCATGGCCATTCTACGCCCGGGTTCTCCATTGCATCTTCCCTGGAGGCTGCTCGTGCGGGAGCAGATATTATTGATGTAGGTATGGAACCACTGTCCTGGGGTACAGGTCATGCCGATTTATTGGCAGTACATGCCATGTTGAAAGATGCAGGATTTAGTCTGCCTGATATCAATATGAGTGCTTATATGGAAGCCCGTTCCCTTACCAATGAATTTATCGATGACTTCCTGGGGTATTATATTTCTCCCAACAACAGAAGGATGAATTCCTTGTTAATTGGTCCCGGTTTGCCTGGTGGTATGATGGGAAGTTTGATGGCCGATTTGGAGAAAAATCTATCCAGTCTTAACAAATGGCTGGCAAAACGCGGTAAGGATCCTCTTACTAAAGACCAGTTATTGATAAAATTATTTGATGAGGTAGAATATGCATGGCCGCAATTGGGTTATCCGCCATTGGTTACTCCCTATAGCCAATATGTAAAAAATGTATCCCTGATGAATGCCATCAATTTGATTAAGGGCAAAGATAGATGGGAATTCATAGATGAAAATACCTGGGATATGATCCTTGGCAAACAAGGAAAATTGCCGGGTAAATTAGGTGAAGAGATATTGGCCCTGGCAAATGCGCAAGGGAAAGAGTTTTTCTACGGAAATCCTCAAGATAACTACCCGGATGACCTGGAATATTTTGCTCGGAAAATGGATGAAAATGGATGGAGCTACGGTCCGGATGACGAAGAATTGTTGGAATACGCTATGCATCCGCCGCAATATGAAGATTTCAAATCCGGTAAAGCCAGAGAAAACTTTTTAAGCGATATTGAAAAACGACGGAACGAAAAATTTGAAAAAGAAGGCGTACTACCTCCGTCTCCTTCATCTAATGGTGTCGGTCATTTCCAACCAAAGGAAATGAATATCAAAGTGAATGGTGAGACCTATAAGGTGAGCATCGATTATGGAAAGGCGGAATCAAATCCTGTTTCCCCGGCATCCAATAATGGTCAAAGTCAGGTGGCAGAAAAGACGCTGACTGCTACCAATGCTACCAAGGAGATTTTAGCGCCTTTGGAGGGAAAATTCATGCTCACAAAGGATGCATCAGAAGCTCCGGTAAAAGTTGGTGATACTATCGAAAAAGGTGCAACCATAGGATACATAGAAAGTATGAAGGTAATGAATGCGATAGCAGCTGATGAAAGTGGAACTGTCGTTGAAATAATTGCCAGAAACGGTGAAGAAATTGAGGAGGAAGATGTTATTTTACGTCTGGCTTAAACGAACAATATGACAACAACTTTCTTATCCAGATACAATACGTTTTTTGTATTCTTTTTTATCCTTTTCCTTTTTTCCTGTAAAAACGAAAATCAAACCGATTATCCTGCAGCAACGGAGATTGCCGGGGAAGAGGATGGCAACAACCGCTTGAAGAGAGAAGCTTGGTTTGAGTTGATGCACCAGACTGCTCCAGGCGATGACTGGCGCAAAATGGAGTATCAAAATCAAATGAGCATCCACCATGAAAATGCTGCCAGAAAAGGATTGTTGCAAAACCGAAGTGGATTTGTGGAATTGGCCGGCGGTAAATTGGTTGGAGAATGGAGAGAAAGAGGAAGTCAAAATCAGGCGGGTTCTGTTTTTGATACCTGGTACGATCAGGATTCAGATGAGATTTGGGTGATATCTGCCGGAGGTTCCCTTTTCAAAGGGCCACGTAGTGGAAATGAATGGGAAGTGGTCATGGAAGACCTACAACTCAATCCAGGTATTTTACAATTTGTCGATAAAGATCAGGGAAGAAGGCTCTTTGCATTTGCAGGGAGGGTGCCACATTACTCTGATGATGAAGGCGTCACCTGGCAATCCAGTAATGGTGTTTTGATTAAGAACCAGCAATGGGCCAATTTCAAGACCCCTGTTTTGCTCAATGACAGCCTCCACACCTTTTACCTGATTTCAAAGCCTGACTATTGGGACAACGCACGCATCTATAAATCAACGGACCTGGGAGAGAATTTCACATCGATTCATACCATTCCAACCCATGAAATGGACCGATTTGCCTTGTGCAAGCCACATCATTCAGAAGAGGTTTTTTACATCGAAAAAGGAAATGCAGAAACGGTCTTTTTCAAAATAGACCCTGAAACCGATGACTTAATCGAATTGTCGAGAAACACCCAGTTTAATTTTGGTGAAGCAAGAGCCAATCTTGCAGGCATCAAAATGGACAGCGTTTACCGATGGGTAGTGTATGGTGAGGAAGATGAAGTCAATTATTCTTACGTAAGTGAAGATTTTGGGGCCACCTGGACCCGTAAAGGTGAATTAGAGGACCGCCCATGGAATGTTGGTATCTATATGTCTCCTACCAATCCGAATTTTTTATTGGCAGGAGCAGTGCACTGTATGTACAGCATTAATGGCGGAGAAACCTGGCAGCGTCGAAATGATTGGTGGGCCTACTACAATAATGTAGAAGGCGCCTTGCATGCAGACATGATGACATTCAGTGAGTTTGAAACGACTGATGGTGAGGTGTTTTCGCTTATTAGCAATCATGGCGGGCTTAACGTAACATACGATCGACTACAACGCATTCAAAATCTGGGATTAACCTCCCTGAATGTCTCTCAATATTATAGTGTAAGAACGGATCCAAAAGACCCGTTTTATATCTATGCCGGTTCTCAGGACCAAGGTTTTCAGATTGCAAATAGCTTTGGTCAGGATGAAGGAGTAGACTTTGATCAGGTCATCTCCGGAGATTACGGACATACTGTTTTTTCAAAAAATGGAAACCACCTTTGGACCGTTTATCCAGGTGGAAGTGTCAGCTTTTATGCTGTTCCCTCGACAGGAAACCGTACTACCGGCTGGGATGTAGATTCCGAAAATGAGTCTGTATGGATTCCTCCTTTGATGGAGAGTCCGGATCAATCCAAAAACGTAGTTTACATGGCCGGCGGGAATGTAGATGGCGGGCCGGGATCCTATATGATACAATTGGAGTTTTTCGCTGGAAACATCAATGCCAGCCAATTACCATTTAATTTCAAAGATGAAAGTGCCGGAGGTGAACTATCTGCTATGACTTTTTCAAAGGTAAATCTTAATAGATGGTACGCTGCTACAACCAATGGTCGCTTTTTTGTTTCTGACGATAGTGGGCAAAACTGGGAGCAAACCGTCAATTTTATTCCCGGTGGGCATTATTTGTATGGTCAGACCATAGTTGCCAGCCAAAGAGACAGCAATCTGGTTTTTCTGGGAGGAAGTGGTTACAGCAATCCTGCTGTGTTTCGTTCTACAGATGGTGGCCAGACTTTCCAGCCTTTGGATAATGGCTTGCCGGCTACCCTTGTTTTTGAAATGGTGATGGGACCCGATGAAAGGTTCCTGTATGCCGGAACAGAAGCCGGGCCTTACGTCTATTCATTTGAAGATGAAGAGTGGTTTGCGATGGCAGAAGGCATTGCACCTATTCAATCCTATTGGTCCGTAGAATACGTTCCTTTCCTCAACATCATTCGTTTTGGTACTTATGGCAGAGGAATCTGGGATTTTGAAATAAAGGACCTTGTTTCCACTGAGAATCCTGATGGATTGGTAAATGATATCAATGTTTTCCCTAATCCTTCATCCGGGATATTTCATGTGAATGTTTCCCAGGGCGTTGAGATTAAAAAAATGATAATTTTTGACCAGCTAGGAAAAAAAATATTGGAGCCTAACCCTGGAGATGCCCTGATCAACCTAAGTGGTCGAAATTCTGGATTATATTATCTCTTTTTGGAAACAAATGCAGGAAATCAAGTAAAAAAGCTTGTTTTAAAAGAGTAGAAGGCCTCCCAAATACTGGGTATTTGCGAGTTATGAAATAATAATTTTTGTAATACAATTTTTGCATATAGGAATCCTTTTCGTAAAATTGTGTCGGAATAGGGTAACCCCTGGAAAAATTTACCCTGTCCACTCCCTTCATAAATCCCCACTGAAAAGAGCATAAAGCTCTCACCATCCTATTTGGCTAAGACCTGATCTACCCAATCAGGTTTCAACTAACAGACAGTACTGGTTCGGATCCCTGATCCGGCTTAATTGGCTTCCCATAGCCTTACTAGAGCGTTTTTTGCCTTCCCGGCTTTATTTGACCTGGGTTGGCCTGTTAGTATATATCCCTTTTTTAACCAAAACTATGAACATGAAAAAAGTAATTATTACTCTTTTTTCAGCATTTCTTCTATTTATTGCAGGCCAAACCAAGGCCCAGCAATGTCCTACCGTTTTCAATCCTGTGTGTGCAGAAGATGGGAACACCTACCTCAATGCTTGCTTTGCTGAAGCAGCCGGGGTCGACTTTTATACTACCGGAACTTGTTTTTCGGATTGTATCGATCCAACAAAAATGGATCCTGACAGACAATGCAGCAATACTTACGAACCGGTTGTAGGTTGTAATGGTGTGTTGTATAAAAATGAATGTGAAGCCAGTAAGTATGGTGTAATATTAATCCAGGCGAATGCCGGATTCAATGCAGTTTCAGCGCCTGAAGATTGCTTTGATTACCAACGCTATGCCCAAAATTTCACCTCTTTGGGCGTATCCTCTGCAGGTGTGCTGGCGTCGACCTGTCCCGATGAAAAGGTGCCGGTTTGTGGCTGTAATGGCATTACGTATAAAAATGCCTGTACTGCTGAAGCCAGCGGAATTAAAAATTACACGTATGGGTCTTGTGAAGATCGATGTGTAAGTGCACCCATTTCAGCAGAAACAGCTCAACAGAATTGTCCCGATGACTATAACCCTGTTTGTGGGTGTAATGGTATGACTTACAAAAACCCATGTTTGGCAGAAGCAGCAGGCGTCAATGACTTCCAATATGGTTCCTGTCTGGCTGCCAACTGGCAAAATAAAGCCATTTCAATTTCATGTGGAGGGTCAGATACCAATGCTACCTCCCCGGCTGATGGCAACGATATCTGGTCTTATCCCGGATGTAACTCCTATACTTTC
>JAGQWW010000399.1 GCA_020436955.1 Saprospiraceae bacterium
CTTATCAGAATGATTGGGATGGTACTTTCAATGGAGATGCTCTACCGGATGGCACCTATTATTTCATCTTCAAATACGACGAAGCCCAGAAGCTTTCCGGTTATCTGGAATTACAACGATAAGAAATGTCTAATTGGTTATGTTGTGAAACTTTGTGCCTCCATCGGGAGGCACAAAGTCCAACCTTCCTTTACCTTATAATTTTGCTTACCCCCTTTTACCCCCTTCTTGCCTTTACTGAAATTGTGAAGAAGAAGGCTTGAGACTGTAATGATCTAAGGTACTATATAGCTTCATTACGATGCGCCTGCTCCGGCAGGCGCTTTTTATTTTCTGGGTCTTACCATTACCAGGATCAACTCATCTTCGCCTTGCATCATACGTAATTCAAGCGAGTCTGAAGCCAGATTGAGAATTTCGACTACCTTCTCTTCGTTTTTGCCTTTTAAAGTATCCGTAGTATACAGATAAGGAGTAGAAATGGAATAATGGCCAGCTTCTTTGTATTTCAAAGTGCCGTTGTATTCATATTTTCCATTATCAAAAGTCAGCTGAATTTCCTCCTTCGGAAGGTTTTCCATAGGAAGATTGTTTTGAAGTACCTCGGCAGCAATCCAATTGCCCTGGATTTGCATTTCGGTAAACCTTGAACAGGAAGAAAAGGAAACAAAAAGGAAAAGGAGAGAGGGAAGGACAGATTTTAGAGACATTGTAGGGGTATTTTTATACAAAGGTAAAATTCTATCCCTTTTAAAAAATGCCTCTAAAATCTGTCTTTTAAAATATTAGTTCAATAACTGGTACCAGCCGATAAATACCAGGGCTCCTGCTAGGAATCCCGCAGCTGCTAACCATGCTATTTTTTTCAAGTACCAAATGAAATCGATTCTTTCCATACCCATCGCTGCAACCCCTGCTGCAGAACCGATGATCAACATGGATCCACCTGTACCTGCTGCGTAGGCAATAAAGTGCCACAATTCGGCATCCATTGGCTCAGAGTACATACCCATGGTCGCCGCTACTAATGGAACGTTGTCAATGATAGCTGAAAATACACCGATTAATATTATCACCAGATCCTGGTTTGGAATGGCTTCCTGAAGCATTTCTGCCAGGTGATGCAACAAACCGACAGGGTCTCCTGCTGCATTGATTACAATGACACTTTCCAGGGCAGCTACTGCCAACAAAATACCCAGGAAGAAAAGGATACTGGACATTTCAATACGAGAAAGCGCCGTATGGGCCGAATACATTTTTTTCCTTTCTTCAGGAAAATCTTCCTCAGGATGAATGTATTCTGAAACCAACCAGGTAACACCCAAACCTAAAATCATACCCATGTATGGAGGCAAGTGCGTTAAACCTTTGAATACCGGTACAAAAATCAAGGAACCAACTCCGACCATCAACATGGTACCGCTGCTCAATAGACCTTCACTTTTTACAGCTTCATCAAAATTGCGGTTGGAAGGAACACTTAAATTACCCTGGAATTCTTTTTTAAACATCAAGATGATCATAGGCACTACCAAACACACTACAGATGGAACCACCAGGTTCTCTAACAAGTGAAGGGTAGATACTTTTTTGCCGATCCAAAGCATAGTCGTGGTAACGTCTCCGATAGGAGAGAAAGCACCACCGGCATTGGCGGCAATGATAACCATAGATGCGTACCAAATTCTTTCATTCTTGTCAGGCACCAATCTTCTCAACAAAGAAACCAATACGATAGTAGTAGTAAGGTTGTCAAGGATAGCTGACAATAAGAAGGCCAGGATACTGACCAGGACAAGCATTTTTTTCTTGTTGGTCGTTCGAATTCTATTAGTGATTACGGAGAATCCTTTATGTAAGTCAACCAATTCAACGATGGTCATGGCTCCAATCAGGAAGAATAGGATTTCGGCAATTTTACCAAGGTGGTGCAAAAGTACTTTTAGCATCCAATCGTAGTAATTGCCATCTGGTGGAAGGGTGTAATATTCGTTGTCTTCCACATAAATCACGTCGATGTGTCCCAATGAAACAAAGGCCCACATAACGGCACCCATAAGCAGGGCGGGAACTGTTTTATCTAGTTTGAGAGGGTGTTCAAAGGCTATGGCTACATAACCGATGATAAAACTAGCAATGATTGCTGTTAACATATCTGGTAGGATTATGCTGGTAAATTAAGATAGCGACGGCAAAATTAAACTTTTATAGCGCCGACCAAAGGAATAAGTCAAAAAGATTAAGTTCTGTCGTCCCTTTTGGTAAAGATTTAATACCGGCTTATTACTCACTTTAAAATCCTTGGTTGCAAAAAGCAGGAAGATTATCTTCACCCCATGAATGTAGAAAAGCCAAAACGTGTTCCAAAGCAGGAAAAGGTAGTAGCCATCATGAAAATTTTGGACGAACTTTTTCCTGAGGTACCGGTACCCCTGGACCATAAAGATCCTTATACATTGCTGGTTGCAGTGCTCCTTTCTGCACAATGTACCGACGAAAGAGTGAACCAGGTCACGCCATTTTTATTTGAAGCAGCTGACAATCCCTACACCATGGAAGAGCTTCCTGTAGAGGATATAAAAGCCATCATCCGACCATGTGGTTTATCGTCTGCCAAGTCCAAGGCGATTTCCGAATTGTCAAAAATAATCGTTGAAAAACACGGCGGAAGGGTTCCCGATAATTTTGAAGATCTGGAAGCGCTTCCCGGTGTTGGACACAAGACCGCGAGTGTAGTGATGTCTCAGGCATTTGGTGTCCCGGCTTTCCCTGTAGACACCCACATCCACCGACTAGCCTGGCGTTGGGGGCTTTCTTCCGGCAAAAATGTCACGCAAACAGAGAAAGATCTCAAACGATTGTTCCCCAGAGATTCCTGGAACAAATTGCACCTCCAAATCATCTTTTTTGGAAGAAAATACTGCCCGGCCCGAGGCCACAATCCCTACGAATGTCCAATTTGTTCGAAATACGGAAGAGCGGAGTTGTTTAGGTAGACTTGATACTGGTTACTAGTTGCTGGTTACTGGTTACTGGTTTCTTGTTTCTGGATGCTAGATCCAAAAAGCAATTGG
>JAGQWW010000400.1 GCA_020436955.1 Saprospiraceae bacterium
TATTTGTTGTGATACCTCAGAATTAACCCTTAATGGTCCAATTGTTACCATCAGTAATATTTGTCCCGATTTAGGCGGTTATGCTGTTGATTTTCAATTAGATAGCAGTCAGTTTTGTGTCCGGTATGAAGGAATCATGCCTGGTATTGATACTGCCTGCATTGTATTCTGCGATGCTACCGGAATGTGTGATACCGTTCCGTTTATCATCCAGGTGACAATGGAAGAAACATATTACGATACCATTTATCTAGGGGTTGATACCGTAACCATTTGCCTTGATACCATAAGTATGGACTTCGTTACCAGCAGTTTTTATAATGACTGCCCGGTTACCTTACAACCCAATGTTACTTTTGATTTGGAGGCTGATTCATTATGTATCACTTATAGTGGAATTGCAGTAGGTGTAGATACGGCATGCATCGTTATGCGCGACACCCTTGGCAATCTTGTTCGCATGAACCTGATTATATCAGTTATCAATACTGAGCGTTCGGTGTATTGTGATACGATTTATGATGGGGAAACTATCATCTATTGCCCATCTACAGACGAATTGCCCGGACAGGAAATTGTTTCCATTTTTAATGAGTGCCTGGATGAAGGGGAAGGAAATGCAGAGTTTTTTGAAAATAATATTCTCAATTGTCTTGAAATAACCGGGTTGTCACCTGGACACGATACTGCTTGTTTGGTTATCTGTGATGAATTGGGCGTTTGTGATACGACTACGATTTGCATCACTGTAGAAGAATATCTCGATCCACCTGTCTTGATGGATGATTGTGATACTACAGAAACGCTACAACCGGTTGTCATCAACGTTAAGGAAAATGATATTGTCTTTGGTACGAATGCATGTCCGACCATAGTGAGGGATCCTCTAAGGGGTGAAATCAGGGTGAATCCTGATTGTACGGTTTCTTATGTGCCTTTTGAGCAATTCTGTGATGGTGCCGACTCTTTCCAATATGCTATTTGTAACGGATTTGGTTGCGATACGGCGATGGTGAAGGTATATGTACACTGTTTGGACATCATGATATTTACTGCCGTTTCACCTAACCGCGACGGAATCAACGATGTGTTCTACATCGGGGGGCTGGAAGACAAACCCGACAATCATTTGATTATTTTCAATAGGTGGGGCAACAAGGTGTTTGAAATGGAAAATTATGACAATTCCTGGGATGGAAGTTTTGATGGAAAAGATCTTCCGGATGGAACCTACTATTACCTATTTGAAGTGGATGATCGAGGAGTTATGCGAAAATTCAATGGATTCTTAGAGATTTTCCGCTAATTGGAAAAGACCCATGAAATTCCCCATCGGAAGGTACGATTCGGGAAAGGGTAGTCTGCTACCTGATAAAAGTACCTACTTCCGAATTTCTCTTCTACATAGGCATCGCCCAGATAAGAAAGTGCATTTTCAAAATTGAAAAAAGCGACAAACTTTTCAACTTTCAAGGCAATGAACAAGTCAATCTGTGGGTAGGCCATTGCAGTGAAATCATTTTGCTGGTGGAATTGACCGGTAAGCGGCAAGTAGCCCATAGGTTTCCACTGGCTGTAAATCCGGCCGTCCAAGCCCATTTGAAATCTAAGTCTGTCTTTAAAAATATCGTCTTTAAAATAGAGCATATGCCTGGAGAAGTAAGTAGGCAGCTGAAGGTATGACTCAGATAAAGTCTGTAGCCCAAAAGTATTATCAAGGTGAAATTTCCAGAGCTTGAGTTTACTTTCAATGGAAATTTGAAGGATATTAGTTGGCACAGAAGTCTGGCGTGGAAAACCCAACGTGTCAAAATAGACCAGGTTGTTGACGAGATGATAATGTACCCCTCCTGTCAGACCAAGTTTTGGAATGGTAAGTGTCCCTCCAATCGTAGTGTTCAAAGTCTTTTTAAAATCGTTTTGCCAAACATCTTCAAAATTGATGGAAAACCGTTCCTCAACGATGGTTGGTTCAGTCAATTGGTTGATAAATAAACCTTCAAGTTTTCCCCAATCTCCAAAATCCAATAATAAATCGCCCTGTATTTTATAATCTCCGGCATTATCTGCCAATCCGAAATGTCCGTAGGTTTTCAACTGAAGGAAGGGCTTTGGCTGAAAGTGCCAACGTCCCAATAAAAAGAGATTATTTCGCTGCTCATTCCCATTGTCAAAATCCAAAGTATGGTTGTCAAACAATGCGCCTGCTTCAAAAAAGTCACGTTGATTTTTTGACCTGTTTCTAAAAGTCTGAACAGTGACCTTGTTTGACAATTTCGAGTACCCAAGGGAATAGCGTAATCCGCGATCATCAATCGGAAATCCTTCGTAATAACTTGTGTCTGTGGTGCTGTTTGGGCTATTATCTGAAAATTTAAAAGACGCCCAGGTGTAATTAAAAGTATGAGCCAGTGTATAAGCTCTTGGATTTCCTTCATTTTTTGCCTTACCAAAAAATCCAAGGTATTGGGTGTATTGGATTTCTTTCCACCGGTTGAGCGTATTGGCATTGGTCAATCGGACCGATTCTTCAAAAGGACGCTCTGCTATCACGGATTCTTCCGTTATCCCGCCGTTATTTTGAACTTCAGAGTAGTTTGAGCTATAGGTTAGAAAGCTTTTGTAGTTTGATCGTTCAGGGTTGTAGGCAAGTCCAATCTGAAAGTCTGAGTGCCTATGTTGTTGTCGTTGGAACCTAAAAGTGGTTCCTCCCATGGTTATTCTATGGTGCTCAAGCGCCAAATTAATTCCATTGTCAAATTCCTTGGAAAAAACCAGGTCCACCTTGCTATCTGCCTGCTCATTGCCCGGAGAAAATTTTGCGTGGGTAAAGCCTTTTTCTGTTTTAAAAAAGCGCAAGTCACTGGCCGTATTGAAATACAAATCATATTGGTGGAATCCAAGATCAACTCCTCTTCGATTGTAAGGTTCCCAAAAAAGAGGAATCGCTGCTCCACCGGGTACTCCGGTGGTACCATATTCCATTGGAATCCTGGTAGCTGGCAGATAACGATGGCTCAGGTACAATCCGGTATCGACATAGGTAGAAAATTCTCCAAGATTATCCGCGT
>JAGQWW010000401.1 GCA_020436955.1 Saprospiraceae bacterium
TTTCGTTGACCCAACCATTGTCAATTTGCTTTAGATATTGTTCCAGTAGGTATTGCTTTGCGCGGGCATTATTTTCGGTGGAATCCCAAAATGCATGACGAGAAGTTGTAGAAAGAATCTGCCCCAGAAAAACATGATTAGACTCAGCCAAATCGACAACTTCATCTTTGTATCTGGCACGTTGCACTCCACCCGGCTCCGGGCATTTTTCTTTGGGAGGTATGACGGTCCCGTCTTCACAATACCAGCGAATGTCTTTGTAAGGTCCCCGAATGTCCTTTTTAAAAGTGACAATCATATCCCTGATTTCGGCAGGATCTGCCGTTTGGGCATCGGTGGAAAAAGGAAGGATAAAATAAATGCTGATGACGATTGTGCAGTAAAAAAAACTCCTCATAGTTTATCTTCAAATGGTCTGAGTAATAAATATACAATATTAAACGCATTAATTATTTTAATAACAACTCTCTTAAAAAATGTGGCTGAGCGGTGACCATTTTGGGATTGATGGCAATTACAAGTATAAATTCAAAAGCATTTTGTTTTTTTGCCCTTCGTAAAAAGAGACTACAGATTATGACAAACATTTTTCCAAAACTCATTGCCCAACAGACCCAATTACCTGAAAAGAAAATTGCGGCAACGATTGGCCTATTAGAAGAAGGAGCGACCATTCCTTTTATTTCCCGATACAGAAAAGAGGTTACCGGCTCACTCGATGAGGTTGAAATTGCCGATATCGCCAATGCCTGGAAAAAGTTCAAAGAAATTGAAAGCAGGAAAGAGACCATCTTAAATACCATTGAGGAGCAGGGCAAATTAACCGACGCTCTAAAACAGCGAATCTTAGATTGCTGGAATAGTACTGAGCTGGAAGATATTTACCTACCCTACAAGCCAAAAAGAAAAACAAGGGCAAGTGTGGCTCGTGAGAAAGGACTGGAGCCATTAGCCAAACTAATTTTTGACCAACGCAAGCAAAATTTCAGCGACCAGGTACATAAGTTTATTACCGACGAAGTACCTACAGAGGAGGAGGCGCTACAGGGGGCCAGGGACATCATTGCTGAATGGATTAATGAAGATGAAAAGGCTAGAAACCTGGTAAGAAGAGCCTTTGAAAGAGGTGCAGAAATCAGGTCAAAAGTAGCGCGAGGCAAAGATGAGGAAGGCGCTAAATACCGTGATTACTTCGAATTTTCCGAACCCTTAAATCGATGTCCATCCCACCGTCTATTAGCTATTCGACGTGGAGAAGCAGAGGGATTTCTACGTGTATTTATTGAGCCTGATGAAGTAAGGACTCTTGAAGGATTGGATCGGATTTTTTTATATGGTGATGGTGATGCAACAGATCAGGTTGCCGATGCAATTGAAGATTGTTATAAAAGACTATTGTTACCTGCCATCGAAACCGAATACAGAAACAGCTCCAAAGAAAAAGCAGACCTGGAGGCAATTGAAGTTTTTGCAGAAAATCTGAGGCAATTGCTTTTGGCTGCGCCCCTGGGTGAAAAAAGGGTCTTGGGACTAGATCCAGGATTCCGTACCGGATGCAAAGTGGTTTGTTTGAACGAAAGAGGGGACCTTTTAAAAAACACCACCATATACCCACATCCTCCCCAAAACAGGGAAGGCGAAGCCATTATGACCATCCAGGACCTGGTGGAAGATTTTAAACTGGATGCCATTGCTGTGGGAAATGGGACGGCCGGAAGAGAAACGCTGGCACTTTGCAGAAAGATCAATTTCGGAAAACCGGTTGAAGTTTTCATGGTCAACGAAGCCGGAGCCTCTATTTATTCAGCCTCTGAAGCTGCCAGAGAAGAATTTCCTGATCATGATGTTACTGTGCGGGGTGCGGTCAGTATTGCACGCCGATTAATGGACCCATTAGCTGAACTCGTAAAGATTGATGCTAAAAATATTGGTGTTGGCCAATATCAGCACGATGTAAATCAAACTCTTTTGAAGGACAGCCTCGACCGAACAGTCGAAAGTGCGGTGAATGCTGTAGGTATCAATTTGAATACAGCCAGTAAACATCTACTCAACTATGTCTCAGGTTTGGGTCCGTCACTAGCACAATCCATAGTGAATTATCGAGCTGAAAATGGAGCTTTTTCGACCCGAAATGAATTAAAAAAAGTGCCTCGTTTGGGCGACAAAGCCTTTGAGCAGTGTGCAGGTTTCCTTAGAATTCGTGATGCCAAAAATCCATTGGACAACACTGCGGTTCACCCGGAGTCTTATCATATTGTTGAAAAAATGGCCAAAGACCTTGGTGTGAAAGTAGCGGACCTTATCAAGGACGGAAATTTGCGAAAGCAAATAAAACTGGAGCAATATGTAACGGATAAAGTAGGACTTCCTACCCTTACCGACATCATGAAAGAATTGGAAAAGCCGGGTCTCGATCCACGTGGAGAAGCAAAATCTTTCGAATTTGGAAATGTACATTCCATGGAAGACTTGCATCCCGGCATGGTATTGCCCGGTATCGTTACCAACATCACCAACTTTGGTGCTTTTGTAGACATTGGAGTAAAACAAGACGGTCTGGTTCACATCTCACAAATTGCCAATAAATTTGTGAAAAACCCTGCCGATGTAGTCTCCCTCGGCCAGGAAGTGCAGGTAAAAGTCATGGATGTAGACATCGCCCGCGGAAGGGTGAATCTGAGTATGAAGGAAGCGTGATTGGATACTGGTAGCTAGATACTGGATACTAGTGGCTGGTGGCTAGTTGGTTGTACTTGCCTAAAATAGGTTGACCGTTTTTCAATTTATTTCAACGTTTTAATTTTCACAATTTTTATCGATTCAATGCCAGAGGTACCTCTGGCATTGAATCTTGGGTGTCTAAGGTACTTATGTTTCTTTCAAATTCCTTAGGACTAATTCTACCCAAACTATTATGAGGTCGTTCTGAGTTGTACAAACTTACTGCACGGTCAACCTTTTTTTGTAAATCTTCATACGTTTTAACTCCCCAGGGCTTTAAATATTCATTCTTTATTATTCCATTCAATCTTTCTGCATGACCGTTTTCGTATGCGTACGAGCACAT
>JAGQWW010000402.1 GCA_020436955.1 Saprospiraceae bacterium
AAATAGATTCTTTGGCCAGCATAAGCAGATAAATCCAAAGATCTATAAATTCCATCCGTATTTTCTCTTGGAACATTAATCAAAGTCTCGGTAAAACTTGCTGGATCTGTATCAGTAGTTGATAATCTTACATCATAACCATCAGGGTAAGAAGGGTCAACTGCCTCTCCATACCAAGTCAAAAATACCTTTGCATTTGGATCTGCTGGAGTTGGAATTGAAATACCAGGCGTAATCATCCAATCATCTGACACACCTGCTGGATTATACCAAGATGAACTGATTGCTGCTCTGTTTTCAGGAGTACTGCCTAAATCTACTGTCCAAGTACCTGTGTAGGCTGCAACGTTTGGGTGAGGAGTTAGGCCATCTCTATCTAGAATAGTCCAGTCGCTAGGCATACCTCCAGAAAAATCTTCACTAAAGTAAATGGCTGTCTGAGCAGAAGCTGCAAAACTCATCACCATCATTAATAAAAGGGCTGGTAAAAACTTTTTCATGTACATACGTTTAAATTAATTAAGACTTCATGGAAAATCATCCTGTAAAGGTAGTGAAATGTATGGCTAAATCAGCAAAATTTTTACTGCCATGAAATGACTTTTGGCAGACTATTGTACGGGAACATTTTAATAAACTGAGAATTTATTTCAAATACCTCTCTACCTAAAGGAAATTTCCTTTCCAAATGCAATTTTATACACCTCCGACTTTTGAGTTTATCGTCCAAACTTAGGACCTTTGCTTCAACTTAATTATTCAGCAAAGGTTAATAAAAGAAAAAGTAATTGGTCCAATTTAAAAAATACATTCTCACAAACGGCCTACGGTTAATCATTCATGAAGATAAGAGTACACCAATGGCCGCAGTAAATCTCCTATATAATGTAGGGTCAAGAGATGAATCGCCTGAAAAAACTGGATTCGCTCATCTCTTCGAACATCTAATGTTTGGAGGCTCTAAAAATGCCCCTAATTTCGATGACCACATCCAAAATGCTGGTGGCGATTGTAACGCATTTACTAATAATGATCTGACTAATTTTTACAATATCCTGCCAGCTCAAAACCTGGAAACAGCTTTGTGGCTTGAAGCAGACCGAATGGCTCAGCTAAATATTAGCCAAAAGGCCTTGTCGATCCAAAGAAAAGTTGTTGTAGAGGAGTTTAAAGAAACTTGCCTCAATGAACCTTATGGTGATGTTTGGCACCACTTATCTGATTTAGCCTACAAAGTGCATCCTTACAGATGGCCAACGATTGGAAAAGTTCCAAAACATGTGGAAGATGCTTCTCTGGAGGATGTAAAGTCATTTTATGAAAGATTTTACAGGCCAAATAATGCAATCCTGGTCGTAGCAGGTAATGTAGAATCCGACAATGTTGTTCAATTGGTAGAAAAATGGTTTGGGAATATTCCTGCAGGGCCAATGTTTAAGCGTAGGTTGCCAAAAGAACCACCTCAAAGGAAACTTGCCCAGAAAATCCAAAGGGCAAAAGTACCACTTGATGCTTTATATATCGCTTTCCACTCTCCAGCTCGATATGAGGATGATTACTATGCTGTAGATTTACTTTCTGATGTTTTGTCCAATGGCCAATCTTCCAGACTTTACCGGAAATTACTCAAGGAACAAGAATTGGTTTCATCTGTAGATTGTTACATTACAGGTAGTATTGACCCGGGATTGTTGATAATAGAAGCAAAACCGGCGGATGGAGTCTCTTTAGAAACGGTTGAAAAGGCAATTTGGGAGGAGATAAATTTGCTTAAAAAGATTTCCATAGATGAATGGGAGTTACAAAAACTCAAAAACAAGGTAGAGTCTAATCTGGTATTCTCTGAAATGAATGTGCTCAATAAAGCTATCAATCTTGCTTTTTTTGAATTGATAGAAGATATTGATCTCATTAATACAGAAGGAGAAAAATATCAGGAACTTATGCCAAATGATATCCTTGTTGCTGCTCAGAAGATCTTAACTGAGGATAATTGTTCTACACTTTATTATCAAAATGAAAAAGCTGTAATTCAATAATTGCCTTAAATTTTGTTCTAATTGATTGAATTTCATAGATTTGTAAGGTAAGTCCCCCCGAAGACCTGTCCTGGCATATCACTCAAATTTCAAGTACGAACTTAATTTACCGGCTTTATGGATCAACAAAGTCATCTAATGCAGGCTTTTAACAGTGGTGAGTGGATGCTGCTAGCTGCCCTTCTGATTATTTCCTTTTTAGTTGGAATATTGCTGATGTGGTTTATTTGGAGTGGGAAAGTAAAAAAACTCCAGTCTTTAATTGAAACCAGAAAAAGAAACTACAAATCAAAAGAATTAGAATTTGACCGCATCCAAAAAAGAATAAATGACCTTGAGATTGAGTTGGAAAAACAACAAAAGGTAAAACTGAATAGTGAAAAAGAATTGGTCAAATTAAAAGCTGAAAACCAAATTAAACTGAATAAACTGGAAGGCGCAAAAGAAAGGATTGACCAATTAAAAGAAAATATCAATGCGCAGGCAGTAACAATCGAAACCCTGCACAATCAACTACTCGATTTAAAAAACCAGCATCTTAGCCCACCAATTTCTAAATCCACCCGGTCAAAACGAACTAAACCACAGACACAAAAAAGCGAGACATCCTGATATTGGATATCCCGCTTTTTTTATTAAAATGCTCATTATTACTTAATCACGCCCAATTCCTTTCCAACTTTGGTAAAAGCAGCAACCGCTTTTTCCAAATGTGCTCTGTCATGTCCTGCAGATATTTGAACCCTGATTCTAGCCTTGCCTTTTGGTACCACCGGATAAAAGAATCCAATTACATAGATTCCTTCTTCTAATAGTTTATTGGCAAAGTTTTGTGCTATTACAGCATCATACAGCATGATAGGCACGATAGGATGTACACCTGGAATGATATCAAACCCAGCCTTTGTCATTTCAGCTCTGAAATACTTGGTGTTATCTTCAAGTTTATCACGTAAAGCAGTTGTTGAACTTAAAAGTTCTAAAACCTTAAGTGAACCTCCTACTATTGACG
>JAGQWW010000403.1 GCA_020436955.1 Saprospiraceae bacterium
TTCTGATATATCGATAAATCCATATCGATTTCTTTCTAACCAGGAAGTGACAAATAAAGTGGCACCATCAGGAGTAGGAAATAGTTGCTTTACTTCCAGGTCATAAAAGGTATCGTATTTTTTTAAAAAACCTTCCTGCTGTCCGTAGGCGACCGCAGCGATTAGGAAGAAAAATATAGACAAGAGGGTTGTTTTAGGTCTCATTAGTTTCCGAATTTTTAAGACTTCCAATGGAAGTGAATTTAAGGATTATTTCCAGTAATAAACCTACGGCCATCCAAGGGGCCACGATGAATAAACAAAATGGAGCTTTAAGGAAGTTGATTTTGCCTTTTGTAGCTCCATTTTTTTGCAATCTGTGCTCCTTTATTGCTATCCTTCGCTGTGTAACCGACGGTTACACAGCGAAGTTGAAGTGGTTTTACCCATCTTGCCAATAGCCAATAGCCAATAGCCAATAGCCTAGTCTACGGTTTCCCCTTATACTCCTCCTTTACCCAATCACTAAACTTCTCTGTTACCTTTTTTACCTTAGGCATACTTACACGCTGCACATACGGGTTGCCGGGATTATGCTCATAGTAATCCTGGTGGTAACCTTCTGCTACCCAAAATTGGGTGTAAGGTTCCAATTTCGTTACAATCGGGTCATTAAAATGAGAAGCTTCTTCTTTCATTACCTTTTCTGCAGCTTCCTTTTGGGCCTCGTTGTGGTAGAAAATCTCGGAGCGATACTGCTTTCCTACATCCGGCCCCTGACGGTTGAGCTGGGTTGGGTCGTGGGCTACAAAAAAGACTTTTAAAAGGTCCTCGTAAGTGATTACGTTCGGGTCAAAATATATTTGAATAGCTTCTGCATGGGAAGTCATTTTGCTGGATACTTCCTGGTAGGTAGGATACTGCTCTTTCCCTCCGGAATAACCACTGATAACGTCCACCACACCTTTGATGCGCTCAAATGAAGCTTCTGTACACCAAAAACATCCACCGGCAAAAGTTGCCACACTGTACATGCTATAATCTTTTCCCTTGATGTAGTCATCAACAGGCATTACCTCGGTGTCAGCCGGTTTTGGTTTGATGGGATGAGGTAAGGAAGCATTGTTACCGCCAGGGGTCTGGCTGGTACAACTTACCGCAAAAAATAAGAAGGCAAATAGGAACTTATACATAGTTTTTTGGTCTTTTATTGGTGATTAATTTGGCCAGGCTTGCTGGATATCCTGGTTGATTACGTTTTTCCAACCCTGGCCTTTTTGTTGTGTTGCTTTTTTCAATATCGCTAATTGTCCTTTTGATAAATATTGATCCGGATTTTCGCCTTTTGCGAGGCTGCTGTTTACCCTGGCTGCTTGTAACTGTGTCATAGGCACAAAGCGGTAATAGGTTTGGGTCAAATAATACTTTGGCTCTTTATCCTGTTTGAAATTACCTTTCCCACTGCTGCTATTGCTGCCAAGTACTGTTATGGCGGCTTCAATTTGTTCCGGATTATCAGAAAAAACCTTGTAAACACATTTTGCCTGTTGAGCTTCCTGTAATATTTCCTCCATACTAACCTTTTCAGGGTCGTATGAGACACTCACGACTTCTGCGCCATTCATGAATCCGGCTTGCGTTTCAACTACACCATCTATGGCACCCAGATTTTTCTCTCCACTCCAAAAGCAATACATCGAAAGGGTAGTGGTCTCAAGTCCTTTATCCCTGCTTTTCAATTCTGCCTCTAGTAAGGAAAGATAACCCGGTACTGCTATGCTCTCCCTTTGGAGTGCGTAAATCATTGCCTGTGTAACCGCCAATTTTTCATAATTTCCTGCCACTCGTGGCACGAGGTTTTCCCCTTCATGATCAACTATTCTTACAACCGGATTATTCCAGGAGGGTTCATTGTATTTTTTTAAAACATCAGCATCCTTACCACCCTTATTGTTAAAAATAGCCAAGGGAACAAATAAGGTCTCAATGGCTTCCACAATCAGCGGATGACTCATTACATTGTGGCCGTAATTGCGGCAAGTAGCACAACCCGGTACTTCCTGGAATAATAACAAAACAGGTTTGTTTTCCCTGGTCGCGGTCTGAAGGGCTTGATCATAATCGCGCAACCAATTGACCTTTCCCAGTTCTTCATGCTGGGCATGGCTAAAAAGGGAAATGCTCATAAACAAAAAGAGGATGTAGTATTTCATCTTTTTTGATTTAAATGGGTTGTTACCAGTGATTAAGCGCAAAAGCATACATTGGTTGCTTCGTGCCAACCACCTTAAACATTATTTAAGATAAAACCGGATGTTAGGATTTTTGAAGCGTAACAAAAATACGAAATCAACTACCAGGCAGGAACTGGTAGAAGGTAAAGACTTTTACATTGAGAACGGTTTTTATGTAATGACGGCACATTTTCATCAAAAAAGAGGCTACTGTTGCGGCAATAAATGCCGTCACTGTCCCTACAATCATGAAAACGTACCCACTACATCTTCAACTTCTTGATTCGTCTATTTGGGCCCGGACAAAGGGCTTCGTGGCAAGTCATACAATTTTCCACCATCGTATCATATAAAACCAGCTTATCCTCAGGACTGGCATCCTTCATGGCTTCCATGGTGTTGATATAAGTCTGGGCAAAAGCTTTGAATTCAGGACTGGCAGCTTTTTCCGGCTCAGTAGCTTCCGCAGTTAAAATCTTTTGAAACTCAACATTCACTTCCGGATGATCTCCATTTTTGATCATATCCTTCATCATCATACCCTCATCAAACATTTCGCGCATCAAAATCGCTAGTTCGCTATCCCCATTAGGATTCAGCGGTTTTTTATCGACATTTTGCGGATCTTCATTACATGCACCTAAGATAAAAATAGCAGCAACGATACTCAGGCCGGAAAGGAATAGCTTCATGTTTTTTTATTTGATATTTTGACTTGCAATTTATGCATTAGTATTGAGAATCGGTAGCCGGAATACGGTAGCCGGTAGCCGGAATGTTTTATTTAGTATTTTGCATGAAACGATAAATCATCCTTTTTAATTTATCGATCTGA
>JAGQWW010000404.1 GCA_020436955.1 Saprospiraceae bacterium
GGTGCAAAAAACCTGTGATTTCCGGAAAATCCGTCAATCAATATTTCAATCAATTCAATCTGTGTCAAGAGGAATGCGGCATAGATGAAAAAGTGGAAAACCGCCGGAATCCAGTTTTTAAACATCTTTTTTTGACCAAAGGCCACTAAAAGCACATTTTGCCACCGTTGGCCGGTATCACCTTCAATGGTCTCATCTTTTCCAAGAAGGATGTTCCTTCTTATTTTCATAAATTTCTTTCCGGCAACCGCGAAAGCAATAATGGTAATGAGTCCAAAAATGACCGATTGAATCATAGGGTTAAACATTTTGAGTTGGCTAAAATACAACCTTCGGCAAAGAAAAGAAATTATCGATACCAGGTTATTCCTTGCAATTGTAAATCACGACAACTTTTGAACCAAGCACAGGAATGAATGTTTGGGTTGAAAATCTATTCTATGTCTAAAATCTCCATTTTTTGGTTTCGCCGCGACCTCCGTCTCGAAGATAATGCAGGCTTGTATCATGCTTTGAAAGGGGAGCATCCGGTATTGCCATTATTTATTTTTGATAAAAACATTCTGGATAAACTTCCCAAATCTGATGCAAGGGTTGAATTTATTCACCGGGAAATCAACCGATTGAAAAAAGAGCTGGAGGAAAAAGGCAGCAGCCTCCTCATAAAATATGGCAATCCTTTGGAGGTTTGGAAAGAATTGATGAATGAATATGAGATTGCAGCAGTGTATACCAACAGGGATTATGAACCCTATGCAAAGGATCGGGACGCAAAAGTCAAGGAGTTATTGAGTGGAAAGGATATTTCCTTCCACACTTTCAAGGACCATGTCATTTTTGAAAAGGATGAAGTGTTGAAGGATGATGGGGACCCTTATGTCGTTTTTACCCCTTATTCCCGTAAATGGAAAGAGCGCAGACATGCTGATAAGGTGGAAGTCAACGGCAAAATGCGAAACGGCGATTTCTTTTTTAAATCGTACCCTACGCTGAAATACGAAAAGCAATTTCACAAATGTAAGCCACTCGATTCCATTGCTTTAGAGGATATGGGTTTTGAAAAAACTGAAATTTCCTTCCCTGACAAAACTGTTCAGCAAAAGGTCATCAAGGAATATGATGAAAAACGCGATTTCCCTGCAATAGATGGAACCAGCAGGCTTGGTATTCATTTTCGCTTTGGTACCATCAGTATTCGTGAGAAAGCGAGGAAAGCAGAAAAGCTCAATGGAACTTTTTTAAATGAGTTGATTTGGCGGGATTTCTACAGTATGATCCTGGATCATTTCCCATATGTTGTTGATGGACCATTTAGAAAGGAATATGGCAATATCCAATGGCGTAACAATGAAAAAGAATTCGAAAAATGGTGCCAGGGGAAGACGGGTTATCCTATCGTGGATGCAGGTATGCGGGAGCTAAACCATACGGGATATATGCATAATCGGGTGCGGATGGTGGTTGCCAGTTTTCTAAGCAAACATTTGTTGATCAACTGGCAATGGGGAGAAGCTTATTTTGCTGAAAAACTGCTGGATTTTGACCTGGCCAGTAACAGTGGCGGATGGCAATGGGCCGCTGGTTGTGGTACCGATGCAGCACCTTATTTTAGAATTTTCAATCCTGAATCCCAGTTGAAAAAATTTGACAAGGATGGCAAATATGTAAAAAAATGGGTGCCTGAATGGCAAACCGAAAAATATCCTGAGCCAATTGTCGACCACAAAGCAGCGCGAGAACGTTGTTTGGAAACCTACAAAGAAGCACTTGCCTCCAAATAACGCTGCTTTACAATCTTTTAAAATTGCGTTAAAACTTTAAGGTTCTGAATCTTGATCACTATATTTGTTCGATAGTCTATACCCAAAAGGCCTTAATCAACTGAGAGTCAGAGAATTACCTTAAAAATAATAACCTTAGTGGAAAAGACCGACGCGTTTCAGAGGCTTGTAAGGTCCGCAAAACAGAATTGGAAGAAATCACTCCTCCCCATTGGACTACTGGCAGCATTTTTTATCGGAACAAAATTATTGGACGGCAATTTAACCTCAGCCTCCATTCACGAAGCTAACGAACCTGAATTGGGGGCATTCCCGATTGTGGCACCTACTTTAAAATGGGGCTTTGCAATCGATACCTTCAACGTGCAGGAAGCCGTTATCGAGAACAACCAGTTTTTTGGTGATGTACTTACTGCCCAGGGCGTTGATTACGTTACCATCGAATCATTGGTAAAAGCAGCGGACAATGTTTTTGATGTTCGCAACTGGCGAGTTGGTAAACCCTATTTCTTCCTTTCAAAAGAAGGAAAAGAACAGCCGGATTACCTGATTTACGAGCCTTCCGTTTTTGTTTATTACGTTTTTGACATCACCAATAAAAAGGTTGAAAAGGTTGAGCGCCCGATTACATCGGTTGCAAAAGCTTCCTCCGGTGTTATCGAGTCTTCCTTGTGGAATGCGATGATCGATGGTGGAATGTCTTACGAATTGGCAGACAAAATGGAAGATGCCTTGCAGTGGTCGATTGACTTCCACCACACGCAAAAAGGCGATAAGTTCAAATTGTATTATGATGAGCAATATATCGACGGTGAAGTAGTGGGCATTGGCAATTTGCATGCAGCACTTTACAAATCCGGCGATACTGAATTTAATGCCATCTATTTTGACGATAAAGAGCATCCCGGTTTTTACGACGTAGATGGTCGTCCAATGAACAAGGGCTTCCTGCGCGCACCGGTCAAGTTTTCCAGAATTTCTTCTCACTACAATCCAAAGCGTTTCCATCCCATTCTTAAGCGCGTAAGACCGCATTTGGGAACGGATTATGCTGCACCTTACGGCACACCCATCCTGGCTGTAGGTGACGGGGTAGTGTTGGAAGCAACCCGTAGAGGCGGTAATGGAAACTTTGTAAAGTTAAAGCATAACGAGACCTACAGCACGCAATATCTGCACATGAAGAAATTTGCAGACGGCATCCGTCCGGGTGTGCATGTAAAACAAGGCCAGGTTATTGGCTATGTAGGTTCTACCGGACTGGCCA
>JAGQWW010000405.1 GCA_020436955.1 Saprospiraceae bacterium
GAAGATTTACCAGCATTTGGACAACCAATAATGGTCGGTTGATTACAAATGCTCAGCAATTGTCTGCCCAAGCAGACCTTCCCGGCACTTACACCCTTTGGATAACAGATGAAGAAAACGGTTGTGTAAATGCTGATAACGTTGATATCATCGAAGACCCGAATATTTTGACTTCTGTTAGTCCCCGTACAACAGAACCAAAGTGTTTTGGAGAATGGGGCGCCGTTGAAGTAATTGCAACAACTGGTGGAACCCCACCCTATCAATATTCTATAGACAACGGTCAACATTTCCAGTCTTCTAATTTCTTCAACCTGCTGGATGCAGGGAATTATGAATTATTGGTAGTTGATGCCAAAGGATGTAAAGCCACAGCAGATTTTTCTATTCCACAGCTTCAACAAAATGCTGTTAGCTTAACACCAAGATTGATTGTTACACTGGGAGACAATCTTACCTTATACCCACAAACCAATATCGATCCTAACAATATTGGCCTGATCCAATGGAGTCCGTCGGAAGGATTAAGCTGCACAGATTGTCTCAATCCTGTTTTTACCGGCATTGAGCCGGCTAGCTACACCTTGTATTTGGAAGATAAAAACGGGTGTGGCGTTTCAGCAAGAACGCTGATTTCAATTGAGAAAAAATTCCAGGTTTATATACCAAGTGCTTTCTCTCCAAACAATGGTGATGGTATCAATGATGTATTTTACATCTATGCTGATCCGGCTATTGTGACAAAGATTAACAGCTTCTTCATTTTTGACAGATGGGGTGAAAATCTATTTGAAAATCATGATTTTCAGCCCAATGATCCAAGTGAAGGATGGGAAGGTAATTTTAGAGGAAAAGTGCTTAACGCAGGAGTATATGTTTATTTCGCTGAGATAGAATTCATTGATGGAACACGTAAAATATTCAAAGGAGACGTGACCCTTTTCTAAAAATTCTATTTTTGCGGAAAATTTAGCGTCAAATGTATAAAGGTAAGAAGGTGGTTGTGGTTTTGCCGGCCTATAATGCGGCCAAAACCCTGGAGAAAACTTATAAAGAAATTCCATTCGACCTGGTCGATGAGGTTATTCTTTGTGACGATGCTTCTAAAGATGAAACTGTTGCGACGGCAAAATCATTAGACATAAAGCACATCATTTCCCATAGCCAAAACAAAGGCTACGGAGGCAACCAGAAGTCTTTGTACAATAAAGCACTAGAATTGGGTGGAGATATCGTTATCATGCTTCACCCGGATTATCAATATACTCCAAAGTTGATTCCTTCCATGGTTAACATCATTGGAGAGGATCTTTTCCCCGTAGTATTAGGCTCTAGAATCCTGGGTAAAGGTGCGCTGTTAGGAGGGATGCCTCGCTATAAATATTATGCTAATCGCTTTTTGACGCTTACCCAAAACCTACTTATCAACTACAAACTTTCTGAATACCACACCGGTTATAGGGCCTTTAGTAAAGAAGTATTGGAGACTATAAACTTCAATGCCAATTCAGATGATTTTGTTTTTGACAATGAAATGCTTTCTCAAATTGTACATGCAGGTTTCCACATCGGAGAAGTTACCTGTCCAACCAAATATTTTGAGGAAGCATCATCGATAAACTTCAGCAGATCTGTGAAGTATGGCCTTGGCGTTTTGAGAGTTTCAATTACCCATTTCTTTTCTAAACTGGGCCTGGTGAAATCAAAACTTTACAAGAAGAATAAATAATTACTTGGATTTCTTCAATCGGAAGACAAAATCTCTGTTCATAATGGTGGCAGACAAGACCATTGAATCGCCCACAAGGGTTTCAATGTTGTATTCTGTATCCATATTAGTACCTGAAACGGTAAAGGAGTTTCCACCCAGTTTAAATTTAGCGTCTTGTGGATTGCCATCCAGGTTGATAACCGCTTTATTCTCGGGTAAAAACTCAAAGTAAGCTTCCTGAAGAGTCGTAGTGGGTCTACCGCCTCGCTCTGCGCTTACGACATCCCAGTGGCCTTCAATAGTACCGGAAATATTATTGTTGTCTGTTTCACAGCCTTGCATCACAAAGCCTGTAATAAACAAGGAAAACGTCAATAGAAGTCTGCAGCTCATGTTGCTGATGGTTTAAATTCGTAGGTAAATGTAACCAGAAATTATGAATCTGGTTGTAAGAAAATATCCCCTATCTATTGATGATGAAAGGCTAGAATGTGTTATTGGCCAATCATACCGGCCGAATCTACCTTTTGATTGCATTTAATAAAGAATTAGTCTGCTTTAAAACCTCCTTAGAAGAACCAAAACCTTATCCCCAATCCTTTATTCCTATTACCTTGTTAAGGTTAGTACAGTAATCTCCGGCAAAATTCCCACACGTCCTGGGTATCCTAAAAATCCAAAACCACGATTTACATACAAATGTTGATTTTCCCTTGAATATAATCCTGCCCATTGCTTGTACATGTATTGGCTAGGACTCCATTTAATCCATCCGGGTATCTCAATTCCAAACTGAAAACCATGGGTATGCCCACTTAGGGTTAAATCAATATCATTGTAAGTACTCAATATGCCCGGCTCCCAGTAAGACGGGTCGTGCGACAATAAGATTTTAACCTTCGCACTTTCTGTCCCTGCATGTGCTTTTGCCAAATCGCCATATTTTTGAAATTGAGGTAAGCCCGAGGTATTTTCAATACCTATTAAAGCAAGATCAGCTCCTTTAATGTTCAAAATTCTGTTTTCATTTTTAAGCAAATCCCAACCCATTGCGGATTGAATGGCTTCAAATTTCTTGTGATTAGCTTCCTTTGCCTCAGCGGAAGGCCATCTTGAATAATCGCCATAATCATGATTACCTCTTACACTGTAAACACCATATTTCGCTTTGATCTGACTAAAAATCTCCATGTAAGGTTCCATTTCATCAGCGATGGTATTGACCATATCACCGGTAAACAAAACCAGATCAGGATTTTCTTTATTGATTATATCAATCGCATTTTGAATAGGTTCTTTTAAAAAGAAACTTCCTGAATGGATATCTGAA
>JAGQWW010000406.1 GCA_020436955.1 Saprospiraceae bacterium
GGCAGCCTGAGCAGGAACCTTGCATAACTACGTACACGATACCTTCTTCGTATTTTTTGAATTCGATGTTACCACCGTCCATTTCTACTGCCGGTTTGATGTAGGTTTCCAGCAGGTCTTTTATTTTTTGTACGATTTCTACTTCATCTCCAGAGTATTCGTAGCCAACACCACGTTCTGCTTCGATTTTTTCCATTGCCTCGGCAAATCCATCTTTAAGGATTTCTTTTTCTTCGCCTACGTAAGCTTTGATAAACTCCTTCAGCTTCAGCATGATGTCTTCCCAAGCGTAGTTCATCTCTTTGGTAACCGTTACAAAGTTGTTGCAGATGTATACGCCTTTCACAAATGGCATCTCGAACAACTCAGTTGCAATCTGCGACCATTCTTTAGCGAATTCAGCTTCACGGAAGTCAGCAGTTCCTTTGTACAACATACGGTTGGTTACAAATTTCAACGACTCCGGATTGGGTGTCTGCTCAGTGTAGATTAAAACGGGACTTTTTACGGCACTCTGTTGCATATACTTTGATTTGAACTCCTTTTTAAAAAGGGCAAATGGTTTATCAAATTATTTAGATTCATTCTTAGTAGCACAAAGGTAACGCAAAATGCAATTAATAGTTGAATGAAGGTCGAGGCAATTTAAATGACAATTAAAACTTTGGAAACAGGGGGTTAACAATTAGCAGTTACGTTTGAGGATTAAAAGCGCAAATTGAGAGCAACCACTGTAAAACCCTTTGTTAAATCCCTTTCCTTTTATGCCTTGTTGGCAGGGTTTACGATTATTTCATTTCGATTTTACCATGAAAGCCGTTGGGACCTGGAAAAAACCAATGGTGTTTTAAATTGGGACGTTCTGGGCTACTACATGTACCTCCCATCCACCTTTATATATAAGGATATTACAAAACTAGATTTTGTAGACAGTTTAAAAGGTAAATACAACTGGCCGGGTGATTTTTACCAGGCTTATACAGGGCCCAATGGCAATAAAATCTTCAAATATCCGATAGGGACGGCCGTACTCAATTTACCGGCATTTGGGGTAGCTCAAATTTGGGCCAGTAACTCAGAATATCCGGGAGACGGATTTTCGCAATCTTACCAAACAGTCATTTCTATTTGGGGTTGGCTCATTGCCTTTATCGGATTGCTATTCACGCGAAAAGTGCTTTTGGAATATTTCACGGAAGGAGTGACTGCCATGGTGTTGGTCATCCTCTGCCTGGGGACCAATTATTATCAATACACTTCATTTGACTTTACTTCTCCTCACAATTACCTTTTTACCATCCTAGCCATATTGATATGGCTAACGATTCGCTTTTATGAAAATCCAAGCTTTCTAAAGGCAATAGTTATTGGATTGCTATGTGGTGTGGCGGCCCTGACAAGACCAACAGATTTGGTATTTATTCTGATTCCTGTTTTATGGGGCGCCGGCAGGGGAAAAGATCATTGGGTCTGGTTACAAAAACAAGGAGCCAAGATTTCTGTCGCGACTTTGGTGGTAACATTGGTTGGATTCCTTCAGTTGGCCTATTGGAAATATGTTTCTGGCGATTGGATAGTGTATAGTTATGAAGAGCAAGGTTTCTCCTTCCTCTCTCCGCATATTTCCAATGTTTTATACAGTTATAGAAAGGGGTGGTTGATTTACACACCACTCATGACCTTTTCCATCATAGGCATGTACTTTTTATATAAAAACAAACGTCCCTTGTTTTTGCCGATCGGCCTATTGTTTCTCGTGCACTTTTGGATCGTCGCTTCCTGGGATATCTGGTGGTATGGAGGAGGTTGGGGACAACGAGCCATGATTGATATTTATCCGGCCCTGGCTTTTCCTATGGCTGCGTTTTTAGGATTTTCTTTTAAAAAAAGGTGGACAACTTATATAGGTGCAATGGTAACGGTAGCTGGTATTGTGCTAAATCTTTTCATGATTCACCAGGCCAATTTGGACACTGAGTACACCACTCCTGCCTTTTTTAAAAAGGTATTTTTAGCAACATCGGTAACAGAGCAGGATTTATTATTGAAAGACACGGATGAATATTTCAAAGGGGAACCAAAAGCTACCCAACAAATTTTTTTGGAATCTTTTGATACAAAAACTGACACCTCAAGGCTTACACGTGAAAAAGTAAAAAGCGGAACCTATGCCACCTGGGTAGGCCCTGGACAGGAATTCAGCGAAACTGTAATATTGGATGCCAATAAAATTGGAAAAGATTGGACCTACCTCCGTTGCAAAGCCGATTTTTACACACCGGCAAAGGAATCCAGCTTTTGGGCTTTCCCACAGTTTATGGTGACCTTTTTTAAAAATGATGAACCCATCAAACAAAAACTCATACGGGTGCAAAGAATTTTACCCCCCGAGACATGGAAGACCATCTATTTTGACACCAAAATCCCCAAAAAGGATTTTGACCGGGTTCAAATACACCTATACGCTGCCGGCTGCCAGGGAAAGACATTTATGGATGAGGTGGGGGTGGAAGGCATGAGGTGAGGAAAGGTGAGGTGGGGATTTTTGAATTAGGATTTTTGATTTTTGAGGTCACCCCCCTTCCCCCCCTCAAGGGGGGCTGGAAAATTGCTGAAGCAATTACCTCTTCAAAAATGATTACTACTTTGTAGAAGATTAAATTTTTCTAAGAGAATTATAGGAACTTTTAGAAAAATAGTTTGCTTCAGCAAACGAATCGCCCCCCTTGAGGGGGGGAAGGGGGGTGACCGCCAGGTAGTAAAACACCCTATCACATTCATCACCCAACTCGTCTTCCGTAAATCGTCACTCGTAACTTGAAACTTCTCCTCATCGCCAACTCCTCCTGGAACATTTACAACTTTCGGGTGCCCTTGATCCAACATTTTCAGGATCAAGGTTGGGCAGTGCAGGTGATTGCGGGTAAAGATGCCTATACTGAAAGGTTAAAAGAAGAACACCAGATTGAGGTTACGATTTTAAAAAATGAGGCAGCTTTAAGAAGAGGGCCACAGCATTGGTGGCCTTTGTATCGGGAA
>JAGQWW010000407.1 GCA_020436955.1 Saprospiraceae bacterium
GGAGAGAGTAATGTGCTTGGAGGATTAGGTAATTTGCTCGATGGTGATGGTTTTTAGGGATTTCTGAGCATATAAAAATTGGATAAAGTATTAGTTTTGCTTTATCCAATTTTTTTTGTCTGCTTGAAAAGCTAAAACCAAATCATGAAAGAAAAGATATTATTTTTGGTATTTACCCTATCTACCAATCTCGGGTTCTCCCAACTCAATAAGTTTACAGTAACTATACCGGAAGAAGTTTTTAATGGAGCAGAATATGCGCTGGCTGTTTTTAGTGATCCGGAAGGGAATGTTGTAAAAATGGATTTGTTTGAATTTGGCTTTTTTCATGAGACCAAAACCGTTGAATACAAAACACTGAGCGATATTGAACTCAATTTCACACTTTCTCTAGGCTACACCATTCCTTCTTCTAGAGGAAATATCATATACCCCTGCAATTTGAGTTTACTCAACATTTCAAATCAAACCATTATTGAAAATGATCCTTTTCTAAAATCATTTCAATATGAAGCATTGGATACGTTTAGGATAAAAATCAACAAACTGGGCGATGTTGCAACTTCCAGCATGCCTTCTCTCTCCAAACATTCAGCATACCGGGTTTCTACCTTAGGGAAAAGCTCGAAATTCAATTTTACCCATTCGCCTCGCTCTGACATTTTTCTTTTGGTACAGGAAACAAATAACAGTCCCTACCAGGCTGTTTATTTAGCGGCAGACCAGGCAACTTCCAACAATATTATTGAAAAAGAAGACTTGATTACAGACTTAGAAGAAGTTGTTTTTCCTTATGATTTATGTTGCTATGATTATTTCCATTTGAGAGTGAAAAATATGGTCACAGGAAATTGGTGTGTAGATAAAAAAGCAGAAGGCAATGGCGATATCATAGATACTATAAAAATGCCATTACCAACCTCAGAATATATCTTCGGTTATTATACATTTTACAAAAAAAAGGATGTATTCGATACTGTTAAAGGAAGACACAAATTTTTAGAAAGCAATGGTTTTGATATTCCAAATTGGGAACCTATTGACACTTCTGATTTCCGCTACAAAATCTATTCTGAGGATAAAGAAGGATTTGAAATAGCTACTTTAGACCGAAATTGTGAAGTGGAGGTTTTTATTGATGCAAAGGTGTTTTCCCTTCCATATGCAAGTTCTTTTCCCGCTTATAACTGGAAAGTTTCAGGACCCAATTCCGGTAATTTTATTTTTAATTATCCCAAATNAGAACTCATGGAAAAGATGTATGCGGATGTGTTTGCCAATAATAAAGGCAAGGTTAAAGAAGTCAGAATTTTCAAAAAAACGCCGAACCAGACCAAACGTGGCATTATCGATTCTTTTTGGGACCAATTAAGATAATTTAAAGGATATGGAGAGGGGAATCAACTTCTGTTTCATTCAAAGCATATTGTCGTTTCAATTGACATTCATTTTTCTAGTTAGTTCAGGAATTTTGATTGGTCAAAATCGTACAGTCCAAATTTTCCTACATCCTTCTTTTTTCCCTCGACTGGAGGAAGGAGTGCTAGCCCTTTCCAATGCAGCAGGTGAAATTACCTGGGTGGCTGAAATCCCCGGAGGGACCAGAAAAGACATCCTACAATATGAAGTTAGCTATGATGAAAAAGAGGACCATATCCTTACTTTTTTTGCAAGGTCCAAATCAAACTTTGGTCGAAACAATTGGATCGATAATTATTTCGCAAGGTCATTTATAAATCCGGAAGAAGTCCTCAACCTCAAGATGAACCATGTACCTAAATATGATTTGGGCGGCAATTTGGGGTCTTCCGGCCGCATCACGATCGAAGATATTGAGACCTGGGGTAACCTCAGGGTGTATTCCGCACAAAGTGAAAAAGATATCCAAAAAACCTTTTTACAAAATAAGCTTCGGTTAAACCTTGTCCAACCGCCCAACACTGATTTTTATGCTACCTTAAGAGGAAACAATGAAGACCATCTGCGATATTTATACGTTCCCAATAGAGATTTGAAAAAGAATAAAAGTTCATTTGCTGACCTCTCAAATGATTTAAAACAGGTTGCCTTTCAAAATCCGGATGAAAAAAACTTCAAGACTGAAATTAAGTTACGATCAGCAGACTCCAAAAACCCTTGTGGTCAATTAAGCATTGTAAAAAAAGAAAACGACCTGCCTATCATACTGGATGTCCCAGTATCAGATCCAAAAATAGAATTTAGCTACAGCTGTCAAGCTATGTATCCGGATACCGTATTTCGTTTCAGAACACATTCCTATTCTTATGACTTTAGTGAAACAGCTTTACCTGTTCAAACAATTGATCCGTTACTTTTCACACCAATCGTAACCAATGGACAACAAGATGAGCTAATCGTTTACAACAAAGTTCCGGGACAATCTATTTCTCTTTTCTTTGAGTTAGAAAACCAGGAAAGCTATTGCGTTTGGACCGTAATAGGAGAAAGTCAAGGAGAAATTCGATTCAAAAGGCCCCAGTTTACATCAGGTACAATATCAAAAACCTTAACCTTTCCGTTTTCAAAAGAGATTGTCTTACAAAGTATTTCTGTAGGAAAGAAGATAAATGGTATTAATTACGAAGTGAATTTCAGAAACTTTTAAACTTTTTCTTTGGCTCCAAGTTTTTAAGGCAAAGCCGAAGCAATGTGCAACAATATCCTTTCAGTAAAACAACTAGGTTTCCCCTGGGAAACTTCCGACCCATTTCTTTTCTGTGTACACCATGAAGATTTCTATCCTAAAGGGAATGGGAATATGGGCCTTGACCCTTCCTATTTAAAAGGAAGGAATCTTGGCAATGATTTTCAAACCAAAGATGGCTTTCGCATGTATCATGGCGAAACGGTTCCCGGATTCCCCGCACACCCGCATCTTGGATTTGAAACCGTTACCATTGCAAGGAAAGGATTCATTGACCACTCAGATTCGCTTGGAGCTGCAGGTCGATTTGGGGAAGGAGACGTACAATGGATGACAGCAGGAAAAGGCGTTCA
>JAGQWW010000408.1 GCA_020436955.1 Saprospiraceae bacterium
TTATGTGGTAAAGTGAGTGCAGGATTTTGTTTAGATGGCTGGTTTTACGATCTGCAGGAACTACATTTCCAATGATATCTGAAAAAGTTATCAATCCCGCCCTGTCGTGCTTTTGCAAGGCTACATTACTAATAACCAGGGAAGCGTTGATGGCATAATCCAACAAGCTTAGTTTTTCAAAGGGCATCTTCATGACCCTGCTTTTGTCAATCAGACAATAAACCTGTTGTGACCGCTCATCTTCATATTGGTTAACCATCAATTCATTTTTCCTGCCGGTAGCTTTCCAATTGATACTACGGTAATCATCGCCCTGCACATAATTCTTTATTTGTTCAAATTCATAACTATGACCTATCCTTCTCAGTTTTTTCATCCCTTCTGAACGGGAATTTTGAAAAACTTTCAGGTCATATTTCTTCATTTGTAAAATAGAAGGATATACCGGTACAGTAGCTTCAGCATTAAATCGGAACCTTCGCTCTATGAATCCTCTTTTGCTCTTGACATACAAAAGGATTGCTCCAAAATCATATTCACCACGTTCCACCGGACGAAGGTGGTAGTCAATATTCACTTCTTCTCCCGCATCTAAAATTGCACCCACCTGGAAATCCCTTTTTTGAAATTGAATCGGAAGTTCATCAATCAGACTTAGGTTTAAGGACTGGTTGGATTTATTTTTCAATAAGATGCGTATCAGATTTTCATCACCCAGAGAAAGTACTTTTGGAAGATTGCGTTTGCAGGAAAAAGACAAGCTTTTATTAAAAATTGAAAAATAATCTATGACGACCAAGATGGTTGCAATAGCTAGAACCAATAAACCTGCTCCAAAAAGTAAAGGATGTAAGTAACCAAGACCAAGCAAAAGGATAATACCTCCAAATAATTGGAAAAAACGGTCGGGTAAAAATAAATCTCCTAATAGTCTCATAGCTATGGTTTGTCTGGTTGGAAAGTGTCTCCTACCATTAATCTTAATGATGCTCTGGCAAGCGCCAAGGCGTCTTCCTTGCCCGCATTTTTTGCAGAAAAATAGGATTCAATTCTAAGCAAGCACTGATAAAAGGCAACGGTCAATACGGTTCCGGTCCTTTGGTTGCTAGTATTCTTAGAGCGCCATTCACTTACTTGTTGCATAAATTGCTCTTCCCAGCTAGCAAGAGCAACCTGAAGTGAATCATCTGTCAAAAAGCCGGTGTGGTACAAAAGACTCAGGGTAGACAATGAGTCGGTTGATGCGATTTCCAGGTCCTTGAGTATTGCTTTTAGCGTTTTGACTTCAGCCCAATCCGAAAATCCTTCGCAGTCTTCAACGTTGTAAGGAAAGTTTCTGCCGGCTGGTGCCGGAGTAAAAGCGAGGTCACTTATTTTAGGGTACTTTTCAAAAATCCAGCAAGGGACTTTAAAAGACGGATACATCTGGTGTAAGAATGCAATGCCGCGTAAAATATCCGGAAGATTTTCAAAACCCAGATTGATAGTTTTTTGATAAAACGAACTATCCGGATCCTTTCCCCTGGCTGCTTTTTCAAGGGCATCTTTAAAAACAGAAGAAACGGATGTTCCTGGGCCTTCTTTTAAAAATTTATAAAATTGAAGGTAGCCTATTGCCATTGGATGATTGGTGCTGTTTAAAATGGGAACAGCTATATCAGGTTGGGCGCCCATCATAGAAATTGCATTCTGGGTCAGACTGCCAACCGGATAGATTTTGTTTTGTAGCCAATGGTTGCCAAGAATGGAATATTTCAACCATTGAGGGTCTTGTGCAGTATATTGTAAATAGGCATCTTCCGTTTGACGGTTATAAAGGCCATCCAGACTATCACTGAAATATCCTAGTGTCTGAAGTTCTGCTTGTAAAAATCGGGTCTCATCAGAATACTTCCCGGAGGATATGGGTGGGTACAAGTCATCTGAAGCAGAAAGCATTATCAATCTGGAGCCGACGGCATGTTGTTCTGACTCAGTACTTTCTTCCACCTGTGGTAATAACGATTCTTCCAAATAACCTTCCTGTGAATTACCGGATTCGAATTTGCCGATTTTGATGGCCATTTCTTCCGGGAAAGATTTGGTGTATGCTTTTACAAAACCTTTTTCCTTAATTTCTTCCAGTCCGTTTCGTTGCCTCCGGGCATTTTTAAAATCCCCGGCTACCACGCGAATGACATCATTTTCCTGGATGGCAAAAACCGGAAACCCTTGTTGGAAAAATCCTTTCCAATCAATGGGAGTACCAACTTCAAACAATGCCAGGTGCACGGTGCGCATTGGTTTTTTTCGCTTAAACTCCAGATATGTAATTTGAGGGTGCAGGGTAGGGTGGTTCGGCAATTGTTCCAGTACTCGGTTTGCTTCTGCCTTTTCTGTAAATCCGCCCAAAAAGATAGTGGAAGGCTCATCTTTTGATGGAACTTCGAATACAATTCCAAAATTTCGATATAGGTCAAAAGAATCAAACACAGGTAGATCCACTTGCCCAAGTTTTATTACAAAGAAGGAATCACGCTGACCAATACCAGCCTCCGGCAATAGCAGGGTAAGTAAGAATGCCAGGAAAAGCGTTTTGGTAGTTAATGACATAAACGGTATTAACAGCGCCTAAATTGATGTTTATTGTAGTGAATTCCAAGCCTTTTCAGCGATTTCACCCGTTAGTTTTTCAATATAATAACTTCCTGCTGCCGGATCGACAACTTTGCCTAAATGTGATTCGAGTTCTAATAAATGCTGCACATTACGGGCAATTCTGCGTGTGAAACCTGATGCTTGTTCAGTGTTGGCATTGGCCGGTAATACGGTTAGTCTGGTTGCTCCTCCTAAAATTCCTGCCAGGGCCATGGTGGTGTCCTTTATCATATTGGTGTTTGGATTTTCGTCCATCACTTTTGATGTAAAGTGAACATCCAGCCAGGGGTATTGCAGGACTTCAAGTCCATATGCCTTTTGCAAATTAGCTAAGCATAGGCGAATAGCCCTCAATTTGG
>JAGQWW010000040.1 GCA_020436955.1 Saprospiraceae bacterium
TACATGGATTGTACTTGTACTCTGCAGCTGAAACCCTGGGAATTGACCGGGAAGAACTGTTGGACGAACTTCATACAGGTAAAGCAAAATATTCCAGCATTTTTAATTATCCAACAGAAACATGGGCCGATATCGGAGCCATTGGATGGTTGGTTGATGGTGCTGCTATCATGAATCAGGTTATGTTAACACGTACTTCTTACGGTCCATATGCGAGAGCCATGGTTCGTATTTGTAAGGAGGAAAGTTTTCATCAGCGTCAGGGATTTGAGATTCTTTTGATGTTGTCTCGAGGTTCAGATGAGCAAAAAAGGATGTGTCAGGATGCTATCGACAGATGGTGGTGGCCTTCTTTAATGATGTTTGGACCACCGGATGCTGAGTCAACGCATACCCAGCAAAGTATGGATTGGAAAATCAAGCGCAAAACCAATGACGAACTACGTCAGGAATTTGTTGATGCTTGTGTACACCAGGTCAAAGTATTGAACATGACCTTGCCGGATCCAGATTTAAAATGGAACGAAGAACGTGGACATTACGATTTTGGTGCCTTGGACTGGGACGAGTTCTGGAGAGTAGTAAAAGGCGATGGACCGTGTAATAAGCAGCGCTTAAGAGCAAGAGTAAAAGCCCACGAAGAAGGTCGTTGGGTAAGGGAGGCTGCCATGGCTTATGCAGAAAAGCAGGCAAAAAGAAAGGAACAAGCTTCTCAAGTGGCCTAATTTTATAAAAACAACAAAAAACATATAGCCATGAATGCAAATTGGCCCCTTTGGGAAATATTTATTCGTAGCAAAAGTGGTTTGAATCATAAGCACGTAGGAAGCTTGCATGCTTCAGATGCTGAAATGGCCATTGAAAATGCAAGAGATGTGTATTGCCGTCGTAACGAAGGTGTAAGCATATGGGTAGTGGAGTCAAAAAATATTACTGCCAGTGATCCGGATGACAGCGATCCATTTTTCGAACCTGCGAAGGATAAAGTTTATAGACATCCGACATTTTATGATTTGCCTGATGAGGTAAAGCATATGTAATAAATCTATCTCAGCGTATGAAAATAAAACATTTTACCTGGATAATGATTCAGGTGTTTTTGGTTATTGGTCAGCATGCTTTTGCACAAGTGGGATTGTACCTCGAATCGGAAAAAGGAGACAAGCAAATCCAATTTGTGGTTGGACAAACCCTTGAATTTTTCTACGATAAACCAACTGATTGTGAGCAATGTCAAAATTGCAATTATTATCAGGTGAAGGGAGAATTTGTCGGGTTGAAAAATGATAAGGTTTTATTAGTGCCGATGTATACTGAAAATTCATCCGTAAAGGATGGGAAAGGGAAATTGGAACAGGTCGAATTCAAATACCCTGATGATGCGAAGGAACAGTTCAGCTATTCCCTTAATGGCGTCACTTCAGTAAGTGTCTATACCAAGTCAAGAGACAATGCCAGAACTTGGGGAGGATTATTGATAGGGGCATCGTTGCTCAATAACTTAATTATAGCGCCTTTAGTGGCGTATGATTTTGGTGCAAAAGAAATGAATGGTAGCCAGTATATGAATCTGGCAATCCCGGGATGGATAGCATTAGCAGGAGGAATAACATTGGTCTCCATCCCCATCAAAAAAGAATACAAATTGAATGCTGAAAGGGGTCGCACCTGGAAGCTTTTGAAAAATTGAATGACATGGCAAATCAGCAGGATTTATATCAATACTTGCTTCGATTGGGTGATAATGCCCTGATTTTAGGACAACGCTTGGGCGAATGGTGTGGCCACGGACCGGTGCTTGAACAGGATATTGCCCTCACCAATATTGCCCTGGATTTAATTGGGCAAACCAGATCTTGGTATCAATATGCTGCTGAAGTAGAAGGAAAAGGACGTAACGAGGATGAAATCGCCCATTTCAGAGATGCCATAGATTTTTACAATGTCCTATTGGTAGAGCAACCTAATGAGGATTGGGCGTATACCATTACCCGTCAGTTTCTTTTTGATGCATTCAATTATTATCTCCACCTTGAATTGTGTGATAGCAAGGATGCACAAGTAGCAGCTATTGCCAATAAGTCCATCAAGGAAATAACCTATCATTTGAAATACAGCTCAGAATGGATGATTCGTCTGGGAGACGGAACGGAAGAAAGCCATGGAAAAATGCAACAAGCTGTTGACGACCTTTACATGTATGCCGGTGAAATGACCGAACCTGACGAGCTGGACCAGCGCATGGCTGCTACAGGAGTAGGAGCGGACTTACAAGCCATCCGCCCCAAGTATTTTGAAAAGGTGAATGAAATAATGGACCGTGCAACTTTAACCTTGCCGGAAAACCAATACTTCCAGCAAGGAGGAAAGAAAGGAAGACATACAGAATACCTAGGATTTATTTTGGCTGATTTGCAATTTATGCAACGTACTTATCCGGGCCTCGAATGGTAGGACACCGGAAGGCTACTTATTCAACTCCTCATATATTTCCAAATAAGTTTCAGGCTGATCAGTCTGAATGAATACCTGTTCACCATTGTCAAGGGTTAGTAAAACACCTTTGTGCCTTGACGCACAATAATCTTTAAACTGCTGCCCAAATGTTACCATCCAGCCACTCCACTCAGTACCGGGTGAAATAGCGAATGCCTGCAAATGGCTTATGTTTTTCCATTTAATTTTCCGCTGACCACCAAAAAGTGGGAAGTGATCCACTTTGATATTTTTTCTGGAGACACGCGTAGAAAGTTTCTGACGTGTAAGTTGGTAAAATAAATAGGACAGAACCGCAATAAATGCAGTTGTCAAAGCCAGTGATAAAACACTTTCTGCCTGAGCACTAAAATATATAGATCTGACAAGTGAATAGGACAAACCTAGTATAAAAAACAAAAGCAAGCCCATTACTTCATAACGACTAAAGCGGTGCTCTTCTCTGATGATGATATCTGTATTTTTCATGTCTCCTTTAATTTGAGTTTACACAAAATTAATATACAGTTAACATTAAGTCAATGATGTATGTTCTTTTTCTAATGTTAAATTTTGGGAGACGGGATAGGGGATTGGAGATAGGGGACAAGGGATTGGAGATAGGGGATGGGTGATGGGGGATGAAAGATGAAAGATGAAAGATGGAGGATGAAGGATGGAGGATGGAGGATGCGGAGTTAGGTTTTTTTGAGAATACCTTGATATTGTGAAAAGGTAAGGAAGGGATAAAAATTTTATGAGAGAATGTTATCTTGGTCAGCTTAATTGAATGACCAAAATATTATGAGCATGAAGGTTAATTTACTTGTTTCATCTTTTTTGATTGTGGGGGTTTTAATTTCCTGTCAAAAGGAAGAGGACTTGTTTGCTTCGGACAATCCTTTGGTAGGGAAATGGAAGGTTACGCAGGAGTATCGCTATTATGAAAATGGGGTGGAGCAGGAAGAGGACGAGCCAATAACATCCTTGAATGTTGAGTTTTACAATAATAACAAAGGTAAAAAGGTAAATTCCTACAACGTGGAGACCGAGTTTACCTGGACCGAATTGCCAGGGGAAAACAAGGTTTTATTGGAATATCCGGCAACCCATTCAACCCTTACTACTATTGTTGATCAATTTATTGTTGTATCCGCCAATGCCGAATCTCAGACCTGGGAGATAGAAAGGGACCCATTTGAAAAATATAAATTCAATGATGGTTTTGTAGGCACTCCTGACACCTCCTCAGTTGATAGGTTAGAGGAAATTACATGGGATTTGGTAAAGGAGTAGTAGTTCAAAAACCTTTCTATATGCTTTCCTGTTACTAATGCCTGTTTAAAAGGTATACTCCTAAAATACGTTCGCAGTGAAAGATAAAGTGCGCATTGATAAATGGCTTTGGTCTGTTCGGATTTTTAAATCCAGATCGAAGGCCACAGATGCTTGTAAAACGGGTAAAATCAAAGTTGGAAATGTAACGGTAAAACCATCTTATCTGGCATCGATAGATGAGTTGGTTGAAGTAAAAAAAGCAGGCTTCAATTTTAGGTTCAAAATATTAAACCTGTTGGAAAAGAGGGTAGGAGCTCCCATTGCAAGAACTTGTTATGAAGATCTTACTCCTGAAGAAGAATTAAACAAATACAATGATTGGTATGTAGGGAAGTCAGGAGCAGAATTTAGGGAGAAAGGAGCCGGTAGACCGACCAAGCGGGATAGAAGGGTATTGGAGGATTTTAAAGACGATTACCTTTTTGACGAATTTTTTGAAGACCTGGAATAGACAAAAAAAAGAAAGGGCGCCCCAAGAGGCACCCTTTTCCAAAAGCAAGTTTCCCAAGAATATTTATCTTAAAAGCATCATTTTCTTCGATGCTGTATAGGCAGGGGTTTCTAAGCGGTAATAGTACATGCCATAGCCACTTAGCTGATTTTTGTCAAGTTGCACTTCATGATAACCAGCTTCCAGGTTTTGTTGTATCTGGTACACCTGTTTTCCGGACATGTCATAAACGGTCAATTCAACAGGGCTGCCTTCCGGCAACTTGAATCCAATGATGGTTGTATTATCAAATGGATTCGGTTTGTTTTGATACAATTCATAACCAACCAGGGAAGCGCTTCCATCATCAAATACCAGTTTTACATTTTTAAGACTGCCATCTGTTCCGTATGCTTCCGCTTCTGTTAGGACTGAATTGATTTCAATTACTTCATTCAGACGAGCATTTTTCAATACTTTGAATGAAAGTTCAAATCGCTGTATTGCATTCGATGCACCTTGCGGGTTAAACCAACTCGCTGTCAACACACCTTTGTCAAGGTTGGCTGTTCCGAAATGATCTTTTCTGAATAAGCTGTTTTCAATGATTTGATCCAATGCCAATACTTCAGCATCAAATTCAAGTGAAAACTGGTAGCCAATTGCTTCTTTTCCATTAAATTCGAAAGGAATCGTTATCGTTTGACCTGCCTGTAAATATTGGTTTCTAACCTGGATATTAAAGTCTTCCTGGAAAGAACGGTTACCTACATTGTTGAAGGTGTTTGTTCTCGCATCACCGTTTACGTCACCAATTTTAATGGCCACGAAATCGGTATTTAGTTTATCACTATCCAGATTGTTGATATTTATGATTTCAGGGAAGGCCGATGCAAATGGATTGGCTGGATCCGGGAAGATGTAATTTTTATCTACAAACCTCCAGGAAGTATTATTTCTCAACTGGTTGGATACACGCAGAATCAACTTACGCAATTCGACCAAATCCAGCGTTGTAACGGTACCTGATCTATTGGCATCCGCTGCAATAATCTTATAAGGTGAATTCAACGGATTGGTATGAAGTACGTGTCTGGATATCATGACCAGGTCAAAAGTAGATACACCGTTAAGTGGATCAGTGTCTTTTTGAGGTACTAAAGTGTAATCGTAATTATTTGGTACGTTAGGAAAATTGAAAGCACCACTTGAACTCGTCATTACACTTGGACTACCACCACTGATGTTCACCTTCACATCCTGAACACCATTTCCATCTTCTGTTGAAATGGCACCTGCCACCTTCGAGCCGTTGTTGCTACAAGCACCCATGTTATCCTGCACCACAATGTAGGCGGTACAGAAGTCCCAGTTGTTGTAATTGTCACCTACCCAAAGCTGTACATAATTAAGTCCCAAATCCTTACACAGGTATCGCACTGTATCAGTTTGCGGAACGGTCATGATATAATCTGCCGCATTAATGATGCCGTCGCCATTTCTGTCAACGATTCTATTGAGTCTGAATTTCAATTGTTGTTGAGGAGTACAGAAGTCGAATGAACCATTATCAAACTCTTCCCAGGTTATGCTTACCATACCTGTTTGCATCAAATCAATAGACAATCCATTGTGACAAACCGGAGTTGGTTTTTTACAGTCTTTCACTTCAAAATTGATAGTGATATTTGATGCATTTCTACATCCATCTACTGCATAGAAAGTAATGCGATGCTGGCCAAAAGGAAGATTTTGATGTATGCTATCTAAACCATTTGCATTGATAGATCCATCGCTGAAAAGGTCTAATTTCCAGCTAACTTCCAAATCAGTCGTACAATCTTCCTGGATATCAGGGTACATACTTACATATCCATTACATGCCGGAGTTTGTCCACCGCAGAATTCTGTAGGGCCATCGTAACTCAAAACCGGCGCTTCATCATCAATTACTTTTATCAATTGTTCGTAGCGGTAAAAACCATGTGCGCTATAGGTTGTAGCATCGATAGTAACACCATCCGCATCATATGGTACTCTGATTGGGTCACTTACGCCGTCGTAAGAACACCAGTTCATTACATACCAGGTTCTGATTATCTTATAACATGCTCCGTCAGAAGAAATGTCGAATCTCAGGTCGGAGTAATTGATAGCAATTTGATCACATCCAATTTCCTCTACTTCTACCGTATCAGCTTCTTCAATTGAATGACAAGCACCCAACCAGTCTGCTGGGAAGTGAATGACATAATCATGCACCGGAGTAATGGTAATACGCTGGCGACAATTGCCAAGATTCGTTAAGCCATTTTGGTCAACTGCACGGAATCGTCTAACGATGGTTCCGCTTCTACATTGGTCCACGTTAATATTTGGACTCAACTCCTCCACTGTTACTTCACAGTTGTCATAGCCCGTTGGTACACCAAAATATTGGTTTAAAAATGCTGTATCTGAAAGGTTAGCATATTTTGGAATATCCACACAAGGAATCCATACGTCAGCCGGGGCGTAACATTCAGGGCGTAATTTATCCTGTACGTGTACCTCAACCATACATTCATTGTGATTGCCGGAGTAATCGTAAGCTCTTAGAACTACCATTACGGTGTCGTCATCACAATAGAAATTCATACATGGGCGGAAGTCAATATCCGGTTCATCCATTCTTTTAATAACGAAGGAATCAATACCACAAAGGTCATAAGAGCCTTCGTCGAAAACCGGTGCACAGACTCTGGCCGTACCATCGATAGTAAGTGATACTTCCGTAAACTCGCTACAAATCATGGCAGGAACTGTGTTGTCTACCACTTTTACTTTGACAATCTTTTCTGTACGATTGCCACAGGCGTCGGTAACGGCATATTTTACATCATGCATACCGATTTCCAGTCCTGGAGCGGGGATGTATCCACCATCTCTACCATCAAAACCGTTTACATAAATAGCTTCACCTACAGAGGTGAAAATTTGTACCTCAAACTCGTCAGAACAATTGTCCCACACAACTGGTGGTATCAAAAGACCTGTAGATGTGCAGGTGCCATGGGGGGAACCGGCACCTGATGTCACATTTACAGAAAAACTGTCGAGTAAAATTTTAGGTGCAATTTTATCAATAACCTTAATTAACTGAAGGTCCGAAGTGATTTCACCTGTACACGAATTCCAAACGGTCCAGGTTCTTAAAATTTTGAAAGCTACGCTCGTATCTACACCTGCACAAGCTTCAATTTTCTCATCTACGTAGCTTACTGTATAGTTACAGGTGGTACCCATAACACTTGGTGCACCGGAACCTGTATTTTCAAAAATATCACCGTCTTCCAACCCTCTAATCGGAACACCCTGACCATTAGAAGGTCTGTAAATTGGTGTAATGATGGTATCAGGGATGTGCGTACGGGTGTCTATTATCGTATCAAACTGTGGGCAAAGACCCAAAGTAGTATTATAAACATTGGTAAGGTTGTCTGTCTCAGCACTTGGATTGCCAAAGGTGGCATAAATTGGCGTACTGGTACCTGGTTCAAATCTATTTGGATTTGGATCAGTTAGCGGGTTGTCGATGTTGTCATCGTATAATGGGTGCAAACTTACATCCAGGTCTTCTGCATCCAACCAATATGGACTAGTAGTGGTGAATGGATCTACTCCTGCAACATCATCTCCATCGTCATACAAGCAATACAATTTGGCAGCATCGATTGCTGCTGCATTATCCCTTAAATATGGATGTAGTGCAGTTGGGTTTACGATATTTGGGAAGGCCTCATACTGTTCACAAGTCCAGGTAATATCTTCAGGAAATTCCGGCGCTACCGGAGGCAATAATTGAACATATTGCTCACAGGTTCCGGATTGATTGCCATAATCATCAACTGCCAGCCAAATTCGGGTAAACAAGATACCATCACATGGATCCAGATTATCCTGAAACTGATTAACCAGATTGATGGTTAGATCGTTATCACAGTTATCTACTGCTACCGGTGGTGGTACCGCATTTAAATCATCAGAGCATTGGATCTCAATCACAGTAACCGGACATATAAATTTAGGTGGTGTTTTATCTTCTATTTTGATGGTTCCCCAGCAGGAGTTTTGGTCACAATCATTGATAATTGTTACGCGCAAAGCTTGTCCTGCATGACGACAATCTACAGTATTTCCGATCAAACGGTTTGAACGGTCCCTTATTTGTACTGTATAGCCATCGTAGGTATTATAGGTTCCTTCCAGAATCATATCAGGGTTGATAACTCCAAACCCTGCAGTGTCCAATGAAACCTGTACGGTATCATTACAGGCCATTTGATTAGTTTGAATGAAAACACCTAATGAATCACGGTTAGAACATCCATTAGCATCAGTTTCTTCAACGATTATTCGGTGAGGTCCAGAACCGGGGAAATTGCCCCATGCAATGGTCAATTGATTACCTGATTGGTTACTAACTGCTCCTGCTGTACTGGCAAAATACCAGGTATAGGTGCTACCTGTATGGAAAACAGCCTCGTATGTAACAGAGCTATTATTACAGGCAAAGTTTTCTCCCAATATTTCGGTTGCCGGTCCTGCTAATACTTCAAAATCAGCTCCGACTCTTGTTGAAACATCTGCATCACACTCGCATTGTGCATACAGGGTAGTAACTCCTATTACGGAAGGATCAACAGCACCTGCTGCGACCGGGTCAAATGGACTTCCGGTTCCAACCATATTACCACCTGTGGGGGCATCCCACCAGGTTAATTGGTCAACTGTAGTGCCGGGAGGGCATGGTGTAGCACAATCTGCTAAGAGGCCACTGCCAGCCGGAACGGAGCCATTTAAACAAATAGCATAGCCTGAAACACCGGTTGGTGCATCAGCCATCATCATTTTGCTCGAGGCATCTGATTCCTTAAAGAATTGCTTCTTAAGGTGAATGGTGCCGGGGGCGACCAGGAATGTTAATAATGAAAAGAATAGGGAGAAAGATGCGAATCTAACTCCGTTGTTTTTCAATAGTTCGTTTGTGGGAACCTGCTTTCTCATGGGATTGGCAGTTTTGCTCAATTTAAAATTCACTCGGTTTACAAAAGCATATAGCTTTGCCCTGTGTCGACAGGACAGTTTTTTCTAGTAACTAACTTGATTGCACGGAATGCAACGGTATTAAATCGAACCTATGGTAGTAGATTCAATTTGATTACTGTTTGCAATTAGGTTTGGATTACATGGAAAATCATTTTATATCTAAATTTTCCACATGTATAGGTAAGTCAAAATTGTGCCAGAATAACAGAAAAGCACTAATAGAAATATGGTAATTTTAATATTATAATAAATTTTAATACAAAACTACTCAATGTAAATAATTGAAAATCAGCTATTTAAAAATGTAATGTAAGGATGATTTCAAGGGTGTATTACGATAAAAAATATATAGAAAAAGATAAAATGTGATTGTGGTCTTTACTATGATTTAGGATTACGTCCTTTTAACATGGGAACAAAACGGAAATCATCCAATAACTCATCCTTGTATTTACTTTCTGACACTTTGAGTATTCGATGCATTTTTTGATTTTCAATGCCAATAGGGATTATCATAATACCACCGACTTTCAATTGTTCCAATAATTGCTTTGGTAATTCAGCGGCACCTGCTGTTACGATGATTTTGTCAAAAGGTGCATATTCGGGTAAACCTTTCCATCCGTCTCTCCAAAAGGTCCGAATGTTGGTATAGCCCATTTCTTCCAGTAATTTACTTGCCTTGAGGTAGAGTGCTTCTTGTCTTTCAACCGTAAAAACCCTGGCACCCATTTCTGCAAGGATTGCAGCCTGATAACCTGAGCCTGTACCTATTTCCAAGACATGTTCTCTGGGTTTGATTTCAAGTGCAGCACTTTGATAAGCAACAGTAAAAGGTTGTGAAATGGTTTGTTCTTCTCCTATTGGAAATGGTTTGTCGACATAGGCCCAATCCTGAAATGCCAATTCCATGAAAAAGTGGCGGGGAACCCTCATTATAGCTTCCAGGACTGCTTTATCTTTGATACCTTTTTTGGCAATTCCATCCACCAATCTTTTTCGCATTCCTTTATGTCTGTAAGTATCGCTTGGCACTTCTTTTATTAATTTTTACTTTACAAGTGATGTGGGCAATATTTTTTAAATTCGCCACGAAGGAAATCAAAACTAATCATTCGCACCTAAAAAGATTTCATTTATGACCAAAATTAAGTTCGGTACAGATGGCTGGAGAGCCATTATCGCCCAAGATTATACGGTAGACAACGTAAAAAGAGTGTCTGAAGGGACCGCTCTTTGGTTGAAAAATAAAAAAGGAAGACAGGTAGTGATCGGCCATGATTGCCGATTTGCCGGTGAGCTGTTTGCTATGACATCAGCCCAGGTTTTTGCTGCCCATGGTATAAAAGTATACCTGGCAAAAGGGTATGTTTCAACACCTATGGTGTCTTTGGGTACTGTTAAGACCAAGTCAGAAATTGGAGTAGTTATTACTGCCAGCCACAACCCTCCGTCTTATAATGGTTATAAATTGAAGTCAAGCCTGGGAGGTCCTATGATACCTTCAGAGGTAACTGAGGTAGAAGATTTAGTACCTGATGCGGTTCCTCACAATCTTCCTTCTGTGAAGGATATGGAGGAAATGGGACTTTTGGAATATATTGATTTGGAGGATATGTACATCCAGCATGTGGAAGCCAATTTCGACATGGATGCTATCCGCAATTCTAATATCGGGGTTGGTTATGATGCGATGTATGGCGCAGGCCAGCGTGCAATGTTGAAATTATTGCCTGGTATAACAGCATTGCATTGCGATGATAATCCTGGCTTTAAAGGTCAGGCTCCTGAGCCAATCCATAGAAATCTTACTGAATTGTCAGAGCTCATGGCCAACAATCCTGACCTTAAAGTTGGTATAGCGAACGATGGAGATGCTGACAGGATAGGTATGTATGATGCTTCCGGTAATTTTGTCGATTCTCACCACATCTTATTGTTGTTGCTTCTATATATGCATAAGTATAAAAAGCAAAATGGGAAAGTTGTATTTACTTTTTCAGTGACCGATAAGATGAAGAAGATGGCGGAAAAATTTGGACTGCCATATGAGATTACCAAAATCGGTTTCAAATACATCGCTGAAATCATGGCTAATGAAGATGTGATTGTAGGTGGAGAAGAATCAGGAGGATTGGCAGTAAAAGGCCATATACCTGAAAGAGACGGAATTTGGATAGGTATTATGGTGCTGGAATTCATGGCTAAAACCGGTAAAACACTTGAGGATTTAATCCAGGAAGTTTACGATGAGGTGGGTTCTTTCTCATTTGACAGGGATGATTTACATATTTTGGAAAGTCAGAAACAGGCAGTAATCAATAATTGTGAGAACAACCCGTACAAATCCTTTGGTGATTATACAGTAGAGTCTCTGGAAACGGTAGATGGGTATAAATTCAATCTGGGAGATGAAAAGTGGGTCATGATTAGGCCATCTGGTACAGAACCAGTGTTGAGGGTATATGCTCAGGCTCCTGATGCCAAGGAAGTTAGGGCCATGCTGGATGCTGCCAGGTCAACCATATTATAAATAAGGATAAAAAAAGGAGGTCGTTTTGACCTCCTTTTTTTTATGCTCCGATAGTTTCCAAAAATTCATCTTTTCGGGAATCAGATAGATTCAATTGAGCTCCATCTGACATAGCTATCCTCAATTTTTTTCCCTTCTGAAGCATCTTAATGTATTTCAAGTTGATGATGTCTGTGCGATTGATTCGAAAAAAGTTAAAGTCATTGAGCAAGCCTTCGTAATATTTTAAAGTTCTTGATACCAGATAATTTTCATTATTAAGGAGGTAGAATTTGGTGTAATTATTTTGGGCTTCGCATCTTATTATTTGTTCCAAATCGACGAATATTAACCCATCCATAGTGGGAAGGGTAATTTTTTCAAAAACGTTTTGAATATTTTCCTTGAGTACAGATAGTTGTTTACTGCTTTTTACCAGACTCTTTTTCTCTCTTACCCTTTCAAGTGAATTGCGGAGTTCATCCAGATCAATGGGTTTCAGTAGGTAATCGATGGCGGATAGTCGGAATGCTTTAATGGCAAAGTTGTTATATGCGGTGGTAAAAACAACTTCAAAAGTAAGGTCATGATAATGTTCGATCAATTCAAAACCATTTTTTCCGGGAAGTTCAATATCCAGGAAAACTACGTCTGGTTTTCCTTTTTCAATTTCTTTTATGGCCATATCCACGCTATTACATTCTGCCAGGATGGTTACGTCCTCACAAAAATTATTCAGCATGTTGGCCAAAGTTTTTCGACTTTTTTCTTCATCCTCTACAATCAGAGCTTTGAGGGTTCTCATTTTTCGCTAACAGTTTAATTTTGATAATTACTTTTCCCCTTTTTCTGGCTGTATGATTTTCCCAAAACGCGATAAAAGCACAAAATTCAAATTACTGACAAGGTTGAAGGTTGGCTTTTAAAAAGAAGAACGTTAAAAAATCCAATGGTGGTCTTTTTTAACAATTAAGATGCAAATATACTTTTTC
>JAGQWW010000409.1 GCA_020436955.1 Saprospiraceae bacterium
ACTGAATCCCAAAATCTGGAGCTAAGATTGGAAATGGACGCCAGAGAAGCTGCCATAAGTAATCAACTCAGGGAGCAGACCGGTATTGATCGTCAGATTAGAATTTTAGATGATACGGATTTTGATTTTACGAGCCTTGGGTATTCGGGAACTTTCCTTTTCAATGGGGGGTCGGAAGAAAGCTCCTACTATTATGTAATTGAGTCAAATCCTGTCAAATACCTTGAGGTAGAGTTTACCAAAGAAAATCATACACCAATCAACGACCTCGAAAAAACCATTGTTTTCGATCACCTCTTTCCAAAATTCATGTGGCAGGCTTCGGTTGAAAAAGCCATCGATTTAACCAATGAAAGTATTTCGGCTAATTTCAACTACTCAGCCAATTTTCCCAATCCTTGGGAATCGGTCACTACTCCCCCTCCACGTTTAGGTTAATCTTTTCTTTTTAAAAGGCTGGCTTCAAATCAAACGCTTGCATTCCGCATGGATGCAGTAGTTCATATTCTGGGTTATTACTTATTTGATTTGCAACAGTCTATTTACCTGAGATTATCACCTAAATACACACTAAAATGAAAAATCTTTTACCTACTATACTCGTAGTGGCAATTTTGTCCACGTTTTCAAACCAAATTTTTTCTCAAGGATGTGTAGCCATCAGAAACATGAGCTGCTCGTCCGGAATGCCTGGATCAGGCAATCAAGCATCCCTGTTTAACCCCGGAGAATGGCAAGTCCAGTTAGGATACCGCCACTTTAAATCATTCAGACATTTTCGTGGAGACCACGAAGAAGCAAATCGTGTCGAAGAAGGAACCGAAGTAATCAATCATTTCAATAGTTTCGATTTTGGTTTAAGCTACGCCGTTAATGGAAGATTATCCTTGACAGCTACCTTACCCTTAGTATTCAATGACCGTTCATCTTTATATGAGCATTATGGAAATTCTGTAGAAAGCAATCCAGCCAGAGCAAGATTCCATACCCAATCAAGCGGGATTGGAGATTTGAGAGTGGGTGCATCTTACTGGTTGATTGACCCGATGAAATACCATAAGGGTAATATAGCATTAGGATTGGGCATCAAAGCTCCTACCGGAGATTATGGTGTGACAGACGAATTCCACAAACTGGATGATGAAGGAAACGATTATACCATCGTTCAGCCTGTTGACCAATCCATCCAATTAGGAGATGGCGGATGGGGCATCAACATGGAATTACAAGGATTTCATACTTTATTCAAATACACTTCGATGTATTTCAATGCATTTTACCTTTCTAATCCAAAAAATCACAATGGAGTATTAAGGAGGGCAAATGCAGATCCTGAAGATTCATTTAACTATTTCTCAGTACCTGACCAATTTGGTGCAAGGTTAGGATTCAATGTTTCGCCATTGCCACATTTTGGAATCAGCCTGGGTGGCAGGTTGGAAGGGATTCCGGCTTACGATATTATTGGGGAAGAAGACAGTTATAGAAGACCCGGTTATGTAGTATCATTGGAACCAGGCTTGACCTATCTAAGCGGGCCTTTTAGCCTGGCTTTAAATGTACCGGTTGCTATGTATAGAAACAGAATTAAAAGTGTGTCGGATATTACCAGAGACAGACATGGTGACGCTGCCTTTGCAGATTACTTGATAAATGTAAATGTGGCTTATCGATTTGGTGGTAGCCATGAAGAAATGCCGGAAGTACAAGATGTATTCAAAGACACTGGATCAGGAAATTAATTTTTGTCTTATAATTTTTGAGTGAGAAGTCTTTTTTTGAAGTGTAAAAAAGGCGTTTTTAAAAAGGTCACCTGTATGGGTGGCCTTTTATTTTTAAAACATGCTAGACCTTCGTTAATTTTTGAAGAAGCATTTCTTAATTGTAAGAATACCTTTAAATCAATAAATATGATTTAAATGAAAAAGAATTTCCTTTCCCTATGCTTTTTAATAATCCTATCAGCATTCCTTCAAAAAGCCTTTGCTCAAACAACTAATCCTGACATTACAGTAGCATTAGATGGAAGTGGAGACTTCCAAAAAATCCAGGATGCCATTGACGCAGTTCCGGATAATCACCCTCTTCCAACTGTAATCTTTATTAAAAGAGGCCTTTACAATACTGAAAAATTGTTGGTCCCTTCGAATAAAAAGAATGTTGTTTTGGTAGGTGAAAGTAGAACCGAAACCATTATAAGTTACCATATATATGATTGTGGAAGTGGTGGGTTCAACAATAAATGTCCTGCTGCAGATGCCCAACTTTGGCAAGGTGAAGTCATACAAACCTCTGCGACACTTACCATTTCGGGAGATGGATTCATAGCCGAAAATTTAACCATTGAAAATACTGCCGGACCAGTAGGACAAGCTTTGGCAATCACCGTCAAATCTGATAAGGTAATTTTCAGAAACTGCATTTTTTCCAGTTATCAGGATACCATCTATTTATGGGGCAATGCAAAGCGTGTGTACTTTGAATCATGTCTTGTCATTGGCCGAACGGATTATATTTATGGCAGTGGTACAGCCTGGTTTGAAAATAGCGAAATAAGAAGTTGGGGCGGAGGTTGGATTACAGCCCCTTCTACCGGTCTCAATCAAGCACATGGATTTGTATTCAATAATTGTCAAATTACCTATGCGCTGAACAGCCCGAGAGCAGGAGACGATGGTGCTACTGTTGCACTGGGCAGGCCTTGGCACAATTATCCTAAAGTTACCTGGATGAATTGCTTTATGACGGAAAAAATAAATCCGTTAGGTTGGCCAACCAAATGGAATATGGACTATGCTGATACCAGTTCGGAATTGAAGTTATACGAATACAATAATTATGGACCTGGTGCAGATATGAGTGGTAGGGCCAATTGGGTTGGAATTAGAGCACTTACACCACAAGAATTGCCTCAATATACGCTAACAGCCGTTTTAGGTGGCATTGACAATTGGGACCCAACTGAGACTCCATACTATCACAAGCAATTCAAA
>JAGQWW010000410.1 GCA_020436955.1 Saprospiraceae bacterium
TATTTTTAAAGCTTCCAGTTCTCTTGAAATTTCCTGTTTAGCGTTGGATTCTTTGTTCCAATTGTACCAGAAAAATGCCATCCCTGCAAAAGCACCCAGGATGAGTAGCCAGGTCCAGGTATTGCCTCCACCATTAGCTCCTTTATTTCCACTTGAAGCCTTAGGATGATTTCTTACTTCTTTTAAAATGTTATCCAACGTTCCTGCAGGAGGGGTAGTAGCATGCAACATGGCATATCGCTCAAGGGCCAGTTCGATAGCATCGATTTTGGCCTTTATGGCAGGATATTTTGCGGCGTTTTGCTCTACTTCCTGAACCTTTTCGGGTTCAAGTTGGTTAAGAACGTATAGCTCTAATATTCCTGATGATATGTATGCTTGTATATCCAATCCTTTTTTAACGGATTAAGTTGTAAATAATAAAGGTTACCAAACTCACAAGAATACTAATCACAATATCACCTTTAAGGTGATCTCTGAGCTTCTGAATGGCCCTCCGGGCACGAGTTTTTACAGTACCAAGCGGTATCCCAAGCTCCTTTTCAACTTCCGTTTGTGTGTACTCTTGAAAATATAATAGATCAATAATTTTCCGATGATCTTCGTCCAAGTGTTTGAGTAATTCTTTTAAACCAATATTTTCAATTGGCATATTATCATTACCGGGTTCAAAGGTACTTACGGAATTATCTATTGATTCGGTTTTATTATTTTTCTTAAAACTCTTCGAACGCGTTGCATCAATTGCTCCATTCTTGGCAATGCGGGCCATCCAGGTAAAGAATCTGCTCTTCGAAGCATCGTATGATTCGATGTTTTGCCAAATTTTAATAAAAGTATCCTGGAGAATTTCCTGAGCCAGAACGGTGTCAGGTACTACCTTTAATATAATGGTGTTTAACGCGCCACTATATTTTTCATAGAGCAGGGCCATACCCGATTCATCACCGGCAGACAACAGTCCGATGATTTGATTTTCCAGGTTTGTAAGGCCATTTTTACTCATGTGAAAAAAGATAAATCCGGATTTGGAAAAATATCGTAGTTAAATATAGAAAAAGATGATATAAACGAATTTCCCCAAATTTCCCACAAATTGTACTGCTTGATAGAGGCTCCTCCCACAGGAGCCTTTTTCTTTTTGCAAAAAACTGAAAATTTGCCTGACAGCCTAAGATTTGAACCTTTATTTTAAAAAAGTCTAAATAAATTAAAATTCCACCGATTCAAGCGATAGCTTTTGTGCAACAAAGGATTTAAGTTGGGACAAGGTAAAAACGAAACCATCATTTGGATAAGCAGATAGTTCTGCTTCAGTATGCGTACCTGAGGTAATACCAATATTTAATAAAACACCTGCTTTGTGTCCAGCAATTAAGTCAGCTGGGGTATCACCTACTTTTATTACTCTTTTTGGGTCCTTAACGCCTAACATTCGCATAGCTTTCAAAAGCATATCAGGCTCAGGTCTTCCGTGTTCTACTTCGTCACTGGAGATGGAGACACTGATAATGGAAGCCTCATTGCCCATATGATTGCTATCCAATCCTATATCCCACCCGAGTTGCTGCAGAATTTGATTGGTTACTTCCCTGTAAAAACCAGTGGTAAGTGCAATTTTCACCTTATTTTTTTTCAACCAATCAAATACTTCCTCCACGCCGGGATTAGGTTGGGCAGGATTGGTGTCATACCAGGCACGAAGATGTTTTTTGAAAACTTGAAGGGCTTTTTGAGCACGTATTTCGATTTCAGGATGACCTTCGCCCAGCTTTTCAGTCCACAATTTTCTAAATACTTCAATTTTTGACCATCCCATCATGGTATTCAAATGCGTAGGGTCCGTATTTAAATCATAGTGTGTAGCTGCTTCCAGGAATGATTCCATTACTTCGTTTTGGTCCTTTACTGTAGTGCCGGACATATCAAATACAACAAGATCAAACGGTAAGCTCATAGTTTTTTATTTTAAAAGGTTAGATGGGCAAGATATCATACCAATGTAAAGGCAGTTTTAATTCTCCTTTAAGTTTAAATATCCGGCTTTTTTAAAAAATATATGGGTAGTATCCTTGAAGAAAAAAAATGGAGGGAGAACATTACGATATAGCTATCATCGGAGGAGGTATAGTTGGGTTGGCAACTGCATTGGCCGCTGCAAAGCGGGGTAAAAAGGTAGCTGTATTTGAAAAAAATAGTAAAGCACAGGGCGCTTCCATCAGAAACTTCGGTATGATTTGGCCCATAGGTCAGGACACCGGACAAAATCTGGAAACAGCTATTTTATCTCGCGCTATCTGGATGGAGTTGGCTGCCAAGGCAAAATTCTGGCTAAGGCCAAATGGTTCTCTCCACCTCGCTTACCATCCCCTTGAAAAGCAGGTGATCGATGAATTTATTTCTCAATCTGATGACGCCCTTTATAATATAGAGTGGCTGTCAAAAGATAAAACATTGGAAACCGGAAACGGGATCAATCCTTCCAATCTTTTGGGTGCTTTGCATAGTAAAACCGAATGTCTGGTGAACCCCAGACAAGCAATTCAAAGTGTAGCTGCCTATTTGGAAGAGGTGTATGATGTAGATTTTCATTACAATACCTTTATTAATGAGTTGGATGAAGGCAAACTCATTTCAGAATACGATTCCTGGAAAGCGGATCACATATTTATATGTTCCGGAGCAGAGTTTGAATATCTCTATCCATCGGAATATGCGGACTTGCCATTGAAGCGCTGCAAATTGCAAATGATGAAAACTGCTCCTCAACCTGCAAATTGGAAATTGGGGCCTTCTTTATGTGGAGGACTTACGCTTAGACATTATAATGCTTTTCAAAATTGCAGCTCCCTCGAAGCCCTGGATAAACATTTTGACAGCATTGATAGTCGGTTTAAAGCATATGGCATTCATGTGATGGTCTGTCAAAATAATAATGGAGAGCTTATAATTGGAGATTCACATGAATATGGCGAAGACATTCATC
>JAGQWW010000411.1 GCA_020436955.1 Saprospiraceae bacterium
ATTACCAGTATGGAAGTAGTGATTTAGGCTTTTAAGCAAGTAATGATGATTAATGTCTGGTTTAATAACAAAATTTTTACCTCAAATTTCAGTTTTTGCATAAATCAACTAACTTTGCAGCTCAAAATTTTGAATTATACGCAATGGCTGTAACAAGATTAAAACGAAAAGCACGTAGAAATAAACTCAGATCTAAAAAAAGATTACAAAAAATGGCCTTGGAATCAACCAAACCAGTAATTAAAAATGTTGATATTGAGGAATTAAAAAAGGGTTTTAGCGCAACTCCTTCAAAAGCTAAGAAAGCCGAAAAGGAAGAGGTTAAGGAAGCAAAAGCTGAGGCAATTACTGAAGCGCCTGTAAAAGAAGAAAAGAAAGAAGAGAAAATACCATTTGAGGAAATCAAAAAGCAAGATGAAACCGCACCAGTGCTTGATCCTTCAACGCTTGCTGAACAGGAAAGGCTCGAAAGGGAAGAAAGATTGGTAAAGGACTCCCTTCGTCAGATAGCATTAGATAAAAAAATTGAAGAAAGAAGGAATCAAGGAAGAGGAAGGATCTCCATTGGCATGAATAGCAATATTAATAAGGAGTCTCCTTCGCATAATATTCGCTATACCTTTTCCTATAGAGATAGGAAAATAGGAAAGACCAATTTCTCTACTGAGAGTTATGTTGTTTTCAGAAACAATCTAAATGATTGGGCACCGGTGCAGGAAAACATTTACAATGCACTGAAGATTTATTCACTGGGTGCTGCCTACAATTTTAAGGATGAATCCAATATCTGGATTGGACGGAAAATAAATCCTAAGATATCGAGTATGGGTGCCATTGACGGCTTGCAGGGCGAAAAGACCTTTGGTAATATTATTGTGGGCGGAATCCTGGGTTCAAGGCCTGATACGCGTTATTACAATTTGAATACTTCCCTTTTCCAGGCAGGAGGCTATGTGAGCCATCAATCAACAAATACCAAAAAAAGGTCACTTACTACCCTGGGTTTTGTACAGCAATCAAATAAAGGAAATACGGATCGAAGGTTTGTTTATTTCCAACACTCGGGCACTTTGCTTGAAGACCTTCATGTCTTTTCTTCTTTTGAAATTGACCTTTTTGAAAATGTAAACGATAATCCAAAAAGCACTTTTCGCATGACCAATTTTCTGGTTAATGTCCGTTACAGGCCGACCAGAAGGTTGAACATCAGCGCTGCCTACGATAATCGCAAAGGGGTCATTTATTACGAAACGTATAAAAGTTTTATTGACAACCTGATTGAAAGGGAAACCAGACAGGGACTCCGGTTAGGGGCCAATTACCGCGCATTTAAATGGATGATTGTTGGTTTTAATTCCGGGATGCGTTTTCAAAAGGATGGTGCCAATTCATCCAAAAACGTAAATGCCTTTGTAAATTTCACCAGAGTGCCCTATGTAGGCATGCAAGCATCCTTAACAGGAAATTACCTGCAAACAGGTTATTTGAAAAGTTTAAACTATGGTGTTAGGTTAAACAGAGATATTTGGAAAGGAGTAATTTCAGGAAGTTTGTACTTGAGAAGAGTAAATTATAACTATTTGTACAGCGAACAGGCGTTCGTGCAGGATCTAGTCGAACTTAACCTGTATATCCGTATTACCAAAAATCTTTCGATTAGCCTTACCGGCGAAGAAACTTTCCGCAAGTCTGAAAATACCACTCGATTTTTTGCAAGAATTGTTCAGAGATTTTAATCCGATTTTTTGCACTTCTCGAATATTCAATACCTTTGAGTTAAATAATATAGTGAACATGAGATTTGTAATTTCCTCCCTGGTTATCATATTTTCCTTGTTGATATGGTCTTGTGAAAGTGGCCCTAAAATAATCGAAGCACAAGCAGATACCAATCGTGAAAGTGCCCCACCTATTTCAGATAATCCGCACAACCACGCCATGACCGGAATGGGCGATGATGTTATGCATCAGGTTGTAGCACAGGAAGTATTGGACACTGACAAATATTCTTACATCCGTGTTACAGAAGGCGATGAGGAGTTTTGGATAGCGATTGGCAAAAGACCCATCGAAATTGGAGCAACTTATTATTACAAAGGCGGACTCTTAAAAAAGAACTTCCAAAGCCGCGAATTCAATCGCATTTTTGAAACAGTATACCTTGTTTCCAACCTTATGAGCAGACCTGCAGGTACTCCTGGCAGTGGTTCAGCAGTCGACCAGGCTTTGAATCGCTTAAATGGTGGTTCTGAAACGGCTTCTGCCGAAATTAGCCCTGACAAAATCCAACCCGCTGCTGATGCTATTCCAATCGGAGAATTATTAAAAAACAAGGCGAAATATGCCGGTAAAAAGATAAAAGTAACCGGTAAATGCGTGAAGGTAAACCCTATGATCATGGGTAGAAACTGGATCCATCTTGTAGACGCTTCCGTAAAAGAAGGCGACCTTACCATCACCACCCAAGAGGCCATCCCTACCGGAGCAGTGGTTTCTGTAGAAGGTACCATTGCCCTAGATAAAGACTTCGGCGCAGGCTATCGCTACGATATTATTATGGAGGATGCAGAGCTGAAATAGAAGTATGAAGTATGAAGTATGAGGTATGAGGTAAGGGATATGCGTTTTCCGTTTTGAATTGTTTACCGAATTCTAAGTATATCATACTTCATACTTCATACTTCATACCCCATACTTCATACCTCCTACCTCTAATCTTTTTTCCACTCAAACAACAACAACTCCTCCGGGTCATCGGGGAGGGTAATTTCACCTTTGAGTTCAAGTCCGAGTTTTTTGAGCAGGTTTTGAGATGGGATGTTTGTCTTGGTAGTAATACCTTTAATTATTTTTAATCCAAAGATGTTGATACCTGCTTTCATGATTCTTTAAGCTGATTCAAAAGCATAGCCATGTTTTTGATGAAAAGGAAAAAAGGCAAAGCCGATATCAATGCCTTCCATTCCTTCACGGTCGTAAAGG
>JAGQWW010000412.1 GCA_020436955.1 Saprospiraceae bacterium
GAGGAACCGATCGAATTCCCATCCTCCATATATAAGGGTCTCTATCATCTTGGAATAATAACGTCCTACTTTCATATTTCCATTGAAAACGTTCTGTAAGGGCGGAATTGGAAGGACATGGTTTTTCACCACCCCATTGCAGAAAATCATGAAAAACAGTGTCATAAATGAATCGCTTTTCATTACCCAAAGAATCTATAAAAACGATTGCCTTTCCGGTAAAGGTGTCATAAGGATAGTATTGAAAGGAATTGTTCATGATGCTAAAGGACCCTAAATCCTGCCATTCTTTAATACAATCTGTACCTACATAAGGGTCGGTCTCATCAATCAATTCTTCGGTAACCTTGTCTTTAGAACAACCTAACCACAAAAGGATAAAGAATAGAAACCTGATGGTGTTTTTTGTATTCATAACTCATGCAGTAAGTATGCTTCTAAGATAAGGAAATCCATCTAAAAGTAAAATGGGGTAAATTCCATATCGGAACTTACCCCATTCTTTTTTCTCGTAACTATTTGAAATCACCAAAAGCGAAAAGCTAATAGCTAATAGCCAATCTATTTATTCCTCGTATCAATATTAGCTACAATGAATTTTCCAACCTTTTCACCTTGCATTACACCATTATCAATTGCAGGGCGATAGTGGATACCCCCGTACAATCTACTCACAGCAGCTTCAGAAGAAGCATGCAAAAATGAATCGAAGGAACGAGCCGGTAAACCATACTCTACTTCCACACTGTCGACAAAAGCAAAGTTGTCACCATATAAGTCTGTCAAGGCAATAGCAGCAGCTCTGGAAATTACGGAGTGACCGCTGGTATATTCCGGGAATGGAGGTGTCTGCAAAGCAGGCATCCAGTCTTCGTCGATATACGTATTGATAACAGTCTCAGGACGTATCAGGTTACTACGATATTTTTCATCCCAGCAACTGATGAATGCATCCATCAACGCAATGGAGACCTGAGCATAGGCCTCAGCAGATTCCATGATATTGCTGCCGGCTTTTTTAGCTGCTGTTTCGGTGATACCGATCCAGTGACCACCCGGGCTGATCTTCTTGGTCGCATACATTACGTGTCCAACAGAGTGGGAAACGAACGGATTACAATCCCAAAATTGTGCAATCTGCAATCTGTCATCTTTATCATCTGCTTGCAAAGCGGTATACACTTCCATCAGCTCCTTATAGAAAAGGCTACCTTTATCAAGGTCGAAAGGTGTTGGTGGAGGTGGTACAAACTGCTGAGCGGAATCAAGAACCATCGGACGAATTTTTCTCCAGCTTGGTTCAATCCCATCCATATAAGCAGGAGGAGTTGGTTTCCAGGTATTGGGTTTGTCATCGATGGTATACTTAGGATAGGTTCTGGTTTGGCTGTACATATCACCAGATGACCATTTCATGATGTGGTCATGTACCGCAGTACCATAAGCAATTGAATTATTGTACACCTCTTCAGACATCCCAAGGTCTTTGAATTCCTTATAAATTTGATTTTGGAATTCTTCGATTTGGTCTTCAGAAAAAATCATTTTTCTACCGGTCGAAAGAAAGGCATGTACTGCTGCCAAAGGAAAGCAATAATCTTTCCCGGCTTCAGGTTGTGGCACAGCATCCAATCCGTTTAACTGACCTGCAAATGATTTAAATTCGGGGAACTCATTACGTAATGCTTCATATCCCGCAACGGAAGAATAAGCGTAAATACGGCTCGCTACCGGAGGTGAAAAGATATCGTGAACAATTACGTCAGTGAGTTTTTTGACGGAGCGGTGGTAATATTCGGGATTATCCGCTTTCTCCTTGTACGCCTGGGTGTCCTGGCCACCATTACAGGCAGCAAACAAGAATACGACCAACAGCGCTAAGGATCCTAATAGGCTAATGTTCTTTTTCATTTCAAAAAATAATTTAATGTGTTCTACGGCAGATTTGCAAAACTGTTTTAGAACTTCAAAATTTTATGCGAATGTACACTTTATAGCCAAAAGAGAAAAAGGTGATTACCTGCTAAACGGTTGAAAATACGAGGATTAACGAAGAAAGGTTTTGCAATAAACATTATGGATTTCTAAAAGTTATAAAGTGGTGTTTTTATTCCTATTGAACACTAACCTATTAAGTTGGATTTGCTCTTGTCAGATGCACAAGCTTTCACGGGTAAAAATCCTATCTTGTGCCGAAATTCCGGAAACGAAAGACCATGGGAAAGGGATTGGATGCCATCAAACATCCTATACAACAAGAACTGGAAGACTTCGAAAGCCACTTTCGAGACTCAATGAAGAGTAAGGTTGCCTTGCTTGACCAAATCACCTTTTATATCGTTCGACGTAAAGGGAAGCAGGTCCGCCCTATGTTCGTTTTCCTATCTGCAAAGACTTGTGGCGACATCACTCCTTCCACTTTCAATGCTGCATCGCTGGTTGAATTACTACATACTGCAACGTTGGTACATGATGATGTAGTAGACGATGCCTTTGAAAGAAGAGGTTTTTTCTCCATCAATGCTTTGTGGAAAAACAAAATCGCAGTCCTTGTAGGAGACTATCTGCTTTCCCGCGGATTATTGCTTTCTCTTCAAAATAAGGAATTTCAAATCCTGGAAATCGTATCGAATGCCGTACGCGCCATGAGCGAAGGTGAACTCCTTCAAATTGAAAAAGCTCGCCAGTTAGATATTACAGAAGACATTTATTTTGATATTATCAGACAAAAAACCGCTACGCTAATTGCTGCTTGTTGTGCCATCGGTGCCGCTTCTGTTGGCTCCTCCAAAGAAGAGATTGAAAAAATGCATCACTTTGGTGAAATTATCGGTACTGCTTTTCAGATGAAAGATGACCTTTTTGATTACACCGATGATAAAATAGGCAAACCTACAGGTATCGATATTAAAGAGCAAAAAATGACACTTCCGCTAATCTATACTTTAAATAATTGCTCTGAAGACAAGAAGAAGTG
>JAGQWW010000413.1 GCA_020436955.1 Saprospiraceae bacterium
AAAAACAGTCGGACTTTTTTGTCAGGAGGAATCACATAAACCCTTCCACCCACTAATGCATTTAAAGCTTGGGCATGTCCGGTTTTTCCGCTGATAAATGTGCCAGAGAGCACCATGTAGTTGTAGGAAACCTGCCCTTCTAATCCAACATAATCAGAAAGCATCCAGGTAGGATTGAAACCGATCTGAATACCTGTTCCATTGTCCAAAATCGGAATGCTTATACCGGTATTGACCTGGTAAGAAAGCTGGTTACCCTGAGCATTGAGCCCTAGTGTTAGAACGGAAAATAAAGCAATAAAACTGCATGTTTTTATGCGCATCAATAGCTGGTTTTTCTTACTATTCTTCATTGATTTTATGGGGGGGCAAAGCGCAAAGTTTCGGCGTTTAAATTTATCTAACTCCCAAATCTGCCCAAATTTTTATTTAGAACACCATTATTGATATTTTATCAAATCCGGATCTATTTCCAACACCGGCCAGCCATTGATTTCACTAAGGCTGCCTTGTACTTTAATAGATTCTCCTACATAAGGGAGGATTTCCTCTCGTAAGAGATTTCCGGTTTCATCCAATAATACATAATAATTGTAACTGCTGCCGCTGTCACCCATCCGAAAAACAGGTGGAATGCCGCCCGAGATACATCGTATTGCACAACTTTTATGGACTTTTCCTTCGGCCGGTTTCATGACACCGAACCAACATTTGGGATCTATGATTTCACCATTCATGGTGGCCCTATTTTTTTCCGAAAATGCAGATGGAGGAACGGTGTTTTCTATTTCCAGAAGTGACTTTTCTTTTTCTGTCAATTCAATTAAAACCTTTCCATCTCCATATATCAAAGTGCCGGAAATGGTTACCCGTTTTCCACTCAAATCTCCCTTTGGTATTTTTGCTCCTTGCAAATAAGTAGAAGCTCCGAATTTGCCGTAACCTACCAGCAAGGCATAATCATTTCCTTTATAAGGGCTTTGTCCTTTGTCCAATTTCAAAACCGGAAATGGATGCACATACAAAACTCCGGAAAAGGTCTTTTCCTGTCCAAATTCAAAAGTATGCGTGGTAAACGATTTTGAGAAAACGACTAAAACCATAGCAATTACGCTAATAATTACCATAAGCGTAATCAAAAGCCGCTTGATATTCTTTTTATTGCTTTCAGGTGCTTCGTCCTTCCATCCGATATAAAAGTCCTTTCCCATCAGTCTGTAATTTTTATGGGTGCAACATAGGTGCCTTCAGGCATAGGGTCAGGATTTACCCAGATTTTCCCATTCAAAACCGCAAGCTGGTAGGTCTCCAACTTTTCATGGAAGGGTGGAGGCGATTGGCCGTCCTCCGGCTGATATTGATACCCATGCCAGGGACAGGTGATGCATCCTTCCACAACCTGACCTTCCGCCAGTGGGCCCATTTGGTGGCGGCAAACATTGTTGACCGCTGAAAGGCAGTTATTATATTTAAAAATGGCAATATTTTGATCCGCTATCCAAATGCCTTTGCCGCAATTGTCAGGGATTTCCTTTACAGTGGCTACTTCAAAGAAATTGTCTTTTTCAAGTTGGTAAACCTGGGTTTTTCGCCATTTCCTTTCCTTCCAGGCACTAGCCAGATGTAAGCCGGCCACAAGTCCAAAACTACCTATAAGCAACATCCAATAAAGGAGGTTATTTTCATATTGTAGGATGCCGGTAGCAACGTGTAAAACGATTAAGGTATAGGCTAGATACACCATCATATGCAAACCCTTCCAGAATTTTGGGCTTAGGTTTTTCAACCAGAAATCGTGGCTGGTGATGGCCATCAAAAAAAGAATGATCAAGGCGAAAAATCCCAACACCTGAAAAGGGAATTCACTGATGGCTTCATATTTTGTATTGGACAGGAATACACTGACGATTGGATTGATATTGCCTAGTGCATGAAACTGAATGATGCTGAAAATACCGTGTATCGCTGCAAAAAAGAACATGGTGACTCCCAGATGCCTTCTGTTGTATAAAAGCGGTAAAAAGGCTGGTTGCAAGCGAGCTAAAGGTCCAATGATGAGAATAAAATTCAACAAGGTAAAGGCGACAAAAGCACTGGTGCGGATGATCAAAGTCTCAGCTGTAAAATCAGGTTGGAAAACAAGGTGCAACACAACAAAAAGGATTACCATCCACAAGATGGCAAAGGCCATTATTTTGTCGTACTGTTTTTTTTGTTTGTTCCAAAGAACACCTGCATATTCTACTCCCATCTTAATTCATTTTTGCTAAAATCAGAACCGTGAGGACTAATACAGTTAAAAGCATCCACATTATCAAATGACGTTTTCTTAAAGGAATATTCATGATTTTACTTTTATCCAATCCAATAGAAATTTGACCCAAAACACACAAAGCCCTGGGAAAATCAAAAGCTTGAAACTCCAGGAGGTTCCTTTTGCATCTGCATCCACTTTTTCTAAACCCTTCAAAAGGAAAATCACCGAAAAAATGGCTCCTGCTAACAGATAAAGGCCAACAATTTTTAAAATGAGCATTATTGTTTGTTCAGACATAATGTGGTGGTTTAGGGATTGGCGAGGAGTGACGAGTGACGGGTGACGAGTGACGGGTTGTCGAATTTAGACCGCAAACCGCAAACCGCCTTTTTAATACCCTACGCCCGCATATCCGATACCTGTCAACCTATGCATATCATAACTCATTGTTGATAGGTCCGAAAACCTGAATTTTTTTATATCATCATATCCACAAGCTCTTGCAACCACTTTTATGAGTTCATTGCTGGCTTCGAAATAATTCTTCAATTGTTGTGCAGAACCATCAATGACAAGGCGAGCCCTTAAATTTTCCTTTTGAGTCGCAATACCCACCGGACAATTGTTAGATCCGCAGGCACGCATACCAAGACATCCGATAGCTTGTAAGGCAGCATTGGAGACTGCTATGGCGTCCGCACCCATCATCATAGCT
>JAGQWW010000414.1 GCA_020436955.1 Saprospiraceae bacterium
GATTTTGAGCCCATTGTATGTATTGTTCCGCAACGCTCGCTGGCTCAACCCTGGCAATGTTGTACGTGTCTTAATCGGTCATTGCACCTGGATTGGTTATATCGAACCGGAGGCTTCCAACACAAAGTATCCTAAATTACGCAAAGGCATTTTCACGGTAGCAGACGGATTGGACAAAAAAGGCTACCAAGCCTATCTGGGCGACCGCATCAATTTCCAATATGCTAAGGACTACACGGTAGGTTGGGATTTCAGGGTATTGAGGAGAGTGGTGATGGGAGGGTGATTGGAATTTACGAGTGACGATGTACGAATGACGAATTGCTAAAGGCCAACAGCTAAAAGCCAAAGGCCACCAAAGACCAAAGACTAAAGACCAAAGACCAAAGACTAGCCTAAAAATGCTTCCACCCCTGCGCTTTCAGATCATGGATATTACCACCTTTGGTATGTAGTTTCACACCGTCTTCTTTGGCCGTAATTTCTCCGGCGATATAGATGCCCGGAAGGTATTTTATCTTATCAATGTCATTTGGATCGATGGTAAACATCAACTCATAATCTTCACCTCCACTCAACGCACAGGTAGCCGGGTCCAAACCAAATTTTACAGCCTGCATTTCTGCATCCGGATGGATAGGGATACCTGACTCTTCCAGATAAGCGCCTACATTGGATTGCTTGCAAATATGGAACAACTCAGATGCCACTCCGTCTGAAATATCGATCATACTGGTAGGTACAAGTTTGTTTTTAGCAAACATCTCAATAACATCCTTGCGGGCTTCCGGCTTCAAATGGCGACCTATCAGGTATTTCTGATCTTCCAAATCCGGCTGAACCTCCGGAGAAGACATGTAAATTTGCTTTTCTCTTTCTAAAATTTGTAATCCAAGGAAGGATGCTCCAACGTCTCCGGTTATACAGATCACATCTCCCACCTTTGCACCACTTCGATAGGCAATTTTATCCTTTTGGGCGCGTCCGATAGCTGTAACACTCAAAATCAGCCCTTTATTTGAAGAGGTCGTATCACCTCCCACCAAATCAACCCCATATAACTCACAAGCCAACTTGATCCCTTCATACATCTCTTCGACTGCCTCTACAGAAAAGCGATTGGAAAGCGCCATAGAAACCGTAATCTGTTCAGGATGCCCATTCATGGCATAAATATCAGACAGATTTACAATGACTGCTTTATACCCCAGGTGTTTCAAGGGCTGATAAGCCAGGTCAAAATGGATACCTTCCACCAACATATCTGTCGATACCAATATAGCATCGTCTCCTCCGGTATCAATCACCGCAGCATCGTCTCCTACTCCCTTCAAAGTGGAAGCATTCACATTATTAAATCGTTCGGTCAAATGGTCAATCAAACCAAACTCACCCAATTCATTTACATCGGTTCTTTTCACTTCACTCACAAGCGTTAATTTTTTTGGTAAAGATAGGAAACTGGAGGCTAGATTCTGGATACTGGTTTCTAGAAACAAGCAACCAGCAACCAGAATTTACGTCGTCGCTCCCCATACCGGATCTCCTTCCGGTGGATTGGCTTCGATGGTCACGCGTTCACCGGTGACGGGGTGGTCGAATGAAATGGAGCGAGCATGAAGATGGATGCTTCTATCCGGATTCGAGCGGCGGAAACCATATTTTACATCGCCTTTGATTGGGCAACCAATGGCAGCCAGTTGGGCCCTGATTTGGTGGAAGCGACCCGTAACCAACTCAACTTCCAACAAAGTGTAATTATCGCTTTCGCTTAGGGTTTTATAATGCAGAATGGCTTCCTTGGCATCTTTAGTTCCCTCTGCCACTATTTCTGCCTTATTGGTTTTTCCATTCTTTTTTAAAAAATGGGTCAACGTACCTTCAGGCTTTTCCGGTTTGTTTTTCACAAGGGCCCAATAAACTTTGGACACCGTTTTATTTTTAAACTGGAGGTTGAGATTGGCAAGTGCCTTTTTATTTTTAGCAAATAATATGACGCCACTTGCCGGTCGGTCCAGGCGGTGAACAAGGTGTACCGGATGTTTGCAGTAAATCTCAGCCAATTGCAAAACAGAAACCGATTCGGTTTTGTCAGGCTGTGCGGACATGCCCGGCTTCTTGTTGATAGCCAGCAATTGATTGTTTTTGTAAATGACCAGGTCACTTATATTGTTTGACTCGTCCATAGTATCTTTGATGGTGCGCTTCAAATGAACTCCATTTTTATGAAAAAAAGAATTATCACCCTTTGTTTTTTCTTACAAATCCTCTCCTTGGGCACTTTGTCAGCCCAAATAGGCACGGATGCTTATCCGGGTGATGTTTTGAATGATTTCGTTTTGGTTAAAAATGAACAGAATTTATTACCATTTTCCAACCTTGGATCCTTGCGCCTGGGCTTGATGGAAGTCGCAGATACTACTTCTACATTTTCCCAAACACTTCAATATTATGTACCGGTACAAAAACTAACTTTTGACAGCGACCTTAGCCATCTTAATGTGATTGTCCTGTATTTGGCAGAAAATGAAGTGGGTGAAGTTGGAAAGGTGCTTCCTAAATGGATTACTCAACTTCCTTCCGATTTAAAAAAAGTGGTAGTGTTTGCCGGCCGGCCAACCGGGATTCCTTCTACTGCTGATGCTATCCTAATAACCCCTTCCAACAATGGACAAAATCAAAGTCTGGCTGCGCAGATCCTTTTTGGTGCTTTTGGAGTCAATGGTACCTTAACTGATGCGGCATCCCCCTTTCCAAAAGGAGCAGGGATAGCTTTCAACGCTATCGACAGATTACAATTTGTACCTCCAGCCTGGGTGGGTGTGGACGAAGATTCCCTTTTTCAAAAAATAGATCCAATCGTCCGGGAAGGGCTGGACTCTATGGCTTTTCCGGGCGCTACTATTTTGGCTGCTAAATCAGGTAAGGTATTTTTATATAAGACCTACGGATACCATACATATGACAGC
>JAGQWW010000415.1 GCA_020436955.1 Saprospiraceae bacterium
CGGCAGGTATTTTTTGATATCAAGGAAAACCACCGCATAAAATACGGAATAAGCCATATGGACGGTCGGCACCAGATTGTACCAATACATCATGTCCAGTCCGTCAAATAAAAACAAAATGTAACTGTCTAAAACAATGGCCGAATCCAGGAAATACAAAAAGACATTAAAAGCATAAAAGAAATACATGTTTTGCCCCAGAGACATCCCCATCATCAAACTGTTGAGAATGACGAATATCAGGATACCTGTAAAAATTCCAATGGCAACTTTTTGGGTCGTTGCTTTCCTAAGCAATGCCCTTTCTTTCCAGATTTTAACAGGCACTGGAGCTGTAATGGTCAAAAACTTCACATAATACTGACCATCTTTCCCCGAAAGGGGAAACAATTGGTGGTGCTCCGCTTTGAACTTTTCATCCAATGGAACTTCAAAACCACCTTTGTAAGATTGCCACTTATTGAGACTATCCTTAAAAAAAAACTCTGCACTGGTAATATTGGGCTGGGCAAGTTCGAGCCAGGGTGCTTCCTGCGTTTCATTGTCTAACTTGAATTTTATCCAATGATAGGCGTTGGTGACTCCAAAACTGAGGATAATCTGTTCAGATGGCTTGAAATTATCGCGTTGAACACCCTCGGCCACATCTTCAATTGTAAAACTTCCTTGCGGATCTTCCAATATCTCGATGCGATTACCAATATTCAGGCAAGACGATTTACCGTCCCAGGTAATGGTTTGAGACCATATATTTACCAAAGGCAAGAAAAACAAAACCAGTGCAACAATCTTCCTCATAGCCGGAAATCCATTCGATCTTTAAATTTAGTTTTTCTTTTAAAAAGGACCATCCTCCATTTTATAATTATAATACCTGGAAGGTACATTGAGCATAAAGCCATAGGTTATCCACCAAATCCAGCAATACACACCAAAGGGCACATAACCTAACAAACCCAATACCGGCATTTCACCAAAATGATAGCGATTTACATAAGGAATAGAATAGGACCAATAGGCCGGATTGAAGGTCATCAACTCTCCTTCAATGTATACACCACTGAAATAATTCCAGCTTTCCAGTAGCATACCTTGTACAAAATACGTGAGGCCAAATATCATGATAGGCGACCAGTCACCTTTTTTAATAGCGTTAAATGGCGTCCAAATATCCAGTCGTTCCAAGACCACCGTGATGATAATCAAAGGTGACAACCAGATTGAGAAGAAAAGCATGTTGGGGAAAAAGCCAGATAAGAAAAGCCCTGCCAAACAAATTACCAAAAGGCTCGTGGTAACCCATCGTGGCAAATTTATTTTTGGTCCATTGCTGTAACGATGTCTGAATTTACCGAAGGTTTTAAATAAACTAAACCATTCAAAAGCCATGGGTAATAACCCTGAGGTACCCATAACGGCATATAATACAAATTCATTTACCGGCAACATATCCCCTTTTGGATACAGCCAATTGTCTTCCACGAAAAAGTTGAGCCATTCAAACAAAAGCCAACCGGAGACAGAAGCAGTTCCGATACCTATCAATTCCTGCGGCACTTTGCTTACGATAGATTGCCCTCCTGTTCTTTTATACACGATACCATCGAGCATAAGGGTGAATCCCCAGAAAATAGGCAGATCTGCCCAGTTGAGTATCCACTTGGGTTCGCTCATTTTGGTCCAGAGTACAAATACGGTTCCGCCCCACATCAACAGGCCCAACCAAAACCAAAGGGGGAATCCTACTTCGGGTCCTTTTTCATTTTTTACCGGTGGTACTCTTTTAAATCCAAACCAAAACGGATACACATATACAACAATCACAAAAAGGAAAACAAGCGCAAAAGCAATAAAAATGAGCCAACTAAACCCGGCTTTTTCCGGGCAACCCAGGACCGGGTATTGAAAATAATTTTCCGGGAAGACGCCACTATTGGCGAAATAAGCCCCTAGATAAGGCAGCAAGACGATGGCAATAACCATCAGCAAAATGATTCCGACTTTGTTAGTGATACTCATAGTTTCAGGTGTTTGGTTCTTTTTGAATAAGGCTCTTCAGTGCATTGAGGTATAATTCAAGCAGATATTCCATTTTGAGGGTAGGTTTATACATCCCAAACCACACCACCAAAGGCAGCCAGACCGAGTCTAATTTTTCGTCTGTCAGACTAAAAACCTGGAAACAAACATTGTCACGCAATTCTTTTCTATAATGACGAAGCCATTGGCTTTCATTGGCAAATTTTTGCCCATCCCAACCTTTCAATCCAAAATACTGGCAAAACAGTGAGAACCTGTGGTCGTTATATTTTTGCCCTGCTCCGTTGTAGTAGTCTTCCAAAATCTCTGTAAAACGCATTCCATTGGAGGCTCCAACATCATAATTTCGCGATATAATAAAGGCGTCGATATTTCCCAGCATATCAGAACCGGGTGCATTTTTATTGATAAAATATTGCATTTGCTGATGGTCCAGCGGCTGGTGTCCATTTTTTAAAAATTTGAATAAAAAGTCACCACAAGAACTGGCAATATCTCCCAGCCAGGTAACGATATCCTGGCTATGATCAACATGAGGAAACAGATATCGAATAAAGCCCAGAAACGAAGGCAAAGGACTCACCAACTGCGGATGGTTGTAGGCATCCAATCCGGCCAGGATATGAGCAATATCACAGTAATACCCTTCAGGCAACAATACCTCCTGGTGGTCACTTTTGTAAATAAAAGGTACTTCACCAGCTCGACTCGCTCCATACACCCGGTCGTGATCCGTGTAGGTGATGACCCGGTGCTTAGGTTGATATTCACGGTTTTGGTATCGCCTAACCTCCCGGCTATGTTCTGATGCGTCATCTGCGATGGTAACCTGGTAGCGATTCTCGACATCTTTGGCTCCTTTAATCAATTCACTATTCCACCCCCACTGATCGTAGAAAATTTTCCGAAGATGTGAAATGATGAGTTT
>JAGQWW010000416.1 GCA_020436955.1 Saprospiraceae bacterium
ATCTCCACTTTTTTAATGATACCTCTTACCATATCACCTTTGCGATAGAAATCACCGCGAATCATTTCCTCCCTAGGCATCAACAATTCATGGCCGGTAGCATCATCCACAATCAACACTTCACGTTTAACTATCTGATGCACCTCACCTACTACAATATCGCCTTCGCGATCTTTGTATGATTTGTAGATATCGTCTTTCTCCAATTCCATTAATCTGGAAATCAAAGTTTGACGGGCAGCCTGGATGGCTCTTCTACCAAAATCAATCAGGTACAACTGCTCATAACACTCTTCCCCAATTTCATAATCTTCATCAATGGCCAATGCTTCCGAAATAGAAATTTGACTTCTATCATCAGTAACCTCACCATCGGGAACAATCTCACGTACCCTCCACAATTCCAGGTCTCCTTTTTGGGTATTTACGATAACATCAAAGTTCTCATCCGAACCATATTTTTTGCGAATCAGGGTACGAAATACATCTTCCAACACCCTAACCATGGTAGGACGATCAATATTTTTTCCAGCTTTAAAATCAGCAAAAATATCCGCCAGATTCATATCAAAACTATTTAGTCTATTAATATAACACAGCCTTTAGGAAAAGTGCTGCTTGATTCAAAATTTATAGGCCCCGGACAATACCGGAAGCCGATGCTATTTAAAAGAAATTTTTACTTTGGCTTTTTTAATGTCGGAAAAGGGGATTTCCACATTTTTCAATTCCATACGTTTTTTTCCTTCTACGCGCTCCTTCACCTCCATTACTATCTTATCTTCTTCAACCTCCAACAACTTACCTTCAAACTTTTTACCCTCGACTGGAACAATTTCCAGACTTCTTCCTTTGTTCTTTACATATTGACGATGCATGGTCAAAGGACGGGTAATGCCCGGCGAGGAAACCTCAATGGTATATTTCTCTCCCAACCAATTTTGTTCGTCAATAAAACTTTCAAGGTATCTGCTAATAATCCTGCACTTGTCTAGTGTCAACCCATTATCGCAATCTACAAATACTTCCAGCTTTTTGGAAGGTGACAATTGAAGGTCAACTAAAAAACAATCGGAAAAATCAGGCTCCTCAAATTTTTTGGCTAACAGTTTTTCAATTTTTTCGGTCATTCCGAATTGAAATTATACATAATAAAAAGAGGGAATCGTTGTAACGTTCCCTCTTTGAGTGTTATCTAACGCGATGCAAAGATACGATTTATTTCTTTTTCGCAAAACATCTTTCATTTAGTAATGTTGTGTCAAATGTGCAGGTATTTTGGTCGATTTAAGTTATTTTTATGATTCAAAATTTCTGTTTTTAAAGTCATTTGTTATTAATTTTGTCCCCTGATTAATCAATTTTCAAAACGAAAAATTGAAGTTATGTTGACCCTTCAACCCGTAGACAGACGAGCAGGATTGAGTAAAGAGGAGTTTCTTGAGCAATATCTGGAACCTCAAAAGCCTGTAATCTTAACAGACTTGATGGATTCCTGGCCTGCCAAAGAGAAGTGGACAATGGAATTCTTTAAGGAAAATTACGGTGACCTTATGGTTCCTGTATTTTCTGCTAACTATTCAAAACCAGGAAAAGGATACATGACACCAGACATGCGTATCCCTTTCCGCGAATTCCTGGAATCCATTGAAGCAGGTCCTTCTGACTTGAGGATGTTCCTTTTCAATATCATAAATCATGCGCCTGAACTGAGAGAAGATTACAAATTTGTAGACATCATGGATGGTGTTTATAAAGAGTTTCCTTTCATGTTTTTTGGTGGTGAGGGTTCCAAAGTGGCTTTACATTATGATATTGACCTGGCACACATATTCCTAAGCCAGTTTGTTGGTCGTAAACGCATTGTGCTTTTCCCTCCGGAAATGTCACGCCGCTTGTACCATCATCCTTTTACGGTAGCCAGCTATATCGATGTAAATAATCCGGATTACGAAAAATTCCCGGCACTACGCAATGCATGGGGATACGACTGTACCCTGCATCCGGGTGAGACCATCTTTATGCCAAGCGGTCACTGGCACTACATTGAGTATACCGATACCGGTTTCTCTATGAATCAGCGTGCTAACGAGTCGTATGTGCGCCGTGCAAAAGGTCTTGTCAATATTGCCCGCCACTTTGTTGTGGATAAAGGCATGAATAAATTGATGGGACAAGATTGGAGAAAAATCAAAGAAGACCTGGCTAAGCGCCGTGCAGAAGATGCACTGGTGGACGCTTAAGTCAGATACATCAAACATATTTCCTACATTTGTTAGGAGCTCTCAAAGGATTCGCATCGATTGCGAATCCTTTGGTTTTTTAACCCGCTAAGTTGTTACCTTGAAAACCCTCCGGTACATATTTGTTAACCTCGTGCTTTTGTCCCTGGCCTTTTCTGCCTTATGTCAGGATGATAGGGCTAACAAAGTACCTTTTGAAATCACCTTTTCTACTCCCGGTGGATTTTATGACGAGACCTTACAGGTAACACTTCAGTCCTTACCCGGCGCTACGATTTTGTATACACTTACCGGTGAGGACCCTGAAAGTTCAAAAGGCAATCGATATACCGATCCTATTTCCATTCAAAAAAATACGGTAATCAGGGCCATCGCAATCCGAGGAAAAGAACGATCAAAATCTTTTGCCGAGTCCTATTTTATCGGTGAGCCACACAGCACTTTTCCTGTTGCTTCCCTTATCATACCTCCGGGCATGTTGTTTGACCCCAGGGATGGTATGTTTAGACAAGGGCCAAGGGCGGTAGATTCCTTGTATAAAAAACCGGGAGCTAATTATTGGACACGCCTGGAAGTCCCTGCCCATCTGCAGCTTTTTCAATCCAATGGAGAAAATTGGTTCAACAGCAAAATCGGATTTCGTGTTTTTGGAGGATTGAGCAGGCTGTTGCCCCAAAAATCATTTGCGGTCGTCGCACGCAATAGCTATGGTGAAAAA
>JAGQWW010000417.1 GCA_020436955.1 Saprospiraceae bacterium
GTAGATTTCAAAAACACTTTGATTATTATGACTTCCAATATTGGTGCTCGCCAATTGAAGGACTTCGGTCAAGGTGTAGGGTTTACCACACGTGCCAAGGAAGAGTCTGCAGAAGATGTTTCAAAAGGTGTAATTTCCAATGCATTGAAACGTACCTTCTCTCCGGAATTCCTAAACCGTATCGACGATGTTGTTATCTTCAATAGCCTGGGCAAAGAGGAGATTTTCCAAATCATCGACATTACGCTGGAAGGCCTGCACAAGCGTTTGGAAGGTATGAACTTCACGCTTGAGTTGACCGAAAGAGCGAAGAACTTTGTGGCTGAAAAAGGATTTGACCCACAGTTTGGCGCACGTCCACTCCACAGAGCTATTCAAAAGTATATTGAAGATCCGCTGGCTGAATTTATCTTAGGCGAAGGTCCTGCAGAAGGATCAGCCCTGGAAGCTGACCTGAATGAAGAAGATAACAAGTTGGTTATCAAAACCAAGGACGCAGCCAAGTCAGACGTGAACAAATAATGTTTAATAGTCTTTAAAATGAGTACAAGCACCATTTCGGCGTTTGTACTCATTTTATTTTTATAAAAAATGGAATTTTTATACTTTACCTGATAATATTAAGGTGTAGGAAACTATTTTTGCTATTCCTAACTTATTTATCAAGTAAATAGAACTTACTTCATAAAGAAATTAATTATTCATTAAACAAAAATTCATTTGGCAAGAGGAAATTTTTCAAACAACCGTCGTACCGACAACCAAAGTCAATTTAGGGTAAATGAAAACATCCGTATTCCTGAAATTCGCCTGGTAGGTGATAATATGGATGATATTAGCCGCGCTGCCGGCAAGACCATCGAAGCAGGTAATGTATACCAGACCCGTCAGGCTCGCGAATGGGCAGAAGAACTGGGAATGGACCTGGTCGAAATCTCACCTAATGCAAAACCACCGGTTTGCAAAATCATCGACTACAACAAGTTTCTCTACGAAAAGAAAAAGCGAGAGAAAGAACTTAAATCAAAAACATCTAAAACCGTTATCAAGGAAATTCGATTTGGTCCTAATACAGATGACCATGACTTCGAATTTAAATTGAGACACGCTCAGAAATTCCTGGAAGAAGGTGCTAAAGTAAAGGCATATGTTATGTTCCGTGGACGTTCTATCGTGTTTAAAGAGCGTGGAGAATTGCTTTTGCTGAAGTTCTTGAAGGAGTTGGAGGAGTTCGGTTCTGCAGAGATGTTGCCTAAAATGGAGGGTCGTAGAATGACCGTTATCATTTCTCCTAAAAAGAAAGCAAAATAAATAAAAATTTAAGTTTGAAATAAAGGCGAATTGGATTACCTTTGCGCCTCTTTTAAATAAATTGATTTGTTATGCCTAAGATGAAAACACATTCCAGCGCCAAGAAGCGTTTCAAGATTACTGGCTCTGGAAAAGTTAAGCGCTTTCAGGCGAACACTTCTCACAGGATGAGAAATCGCTCTAAAAGCCAGAAGTTGAGGCTACGTGATGCTACTGTAGTATCCAAAGCTGACGAAGCAAGAATCAAGCGCTTGCTTTGTGTTAAGTAATTTTATTTTTTAACGAGAGTACAGGTCAAAGCGAGAAAATCTCCTCTGTACTGAACTAAAAATTTTGATATGCCACGTTCTGTGAATTCCGTTGCGTCAAGAAACAGAAGACGCAAAATCATGAAGATGGCCAAAGGCTATTGGGGTTCTAGAAGCAAGGTTTATACCGTTGCTAAGAATGCCGTAGAAAAAGCATTGAAGTATGCTTACGTTGGTCGTAAATTGAAAAAACGTGCTTTCCGTAGATTATGGATCGCAAGAATCAACGCAGGTGCCCGTATTAACGGAACCACTTATTCTAAGTTGATGCATGCTTTGTCTCAGGAAGGTGTAGGTTTGAACCGTAAAGCTTTGGCTGATTTGGCGATGAACCACCCTGACACATTCAAAGCAGTAGTTGATTCTGTGAAGAAATAATCAGGAATTCAACCATAAAAAAAGCGGCTGTTACCTTCGGTAGCAGCCGCTTTTTTTTATACTGTTTCAATTGAACGTCGCATAGGTGGCGGTGAACTTGATTTGTTGATCACCAGAGTATTTGCCATGGTATCGTGCAAAGCTTGTCTCTTTGGTGTCCATAAAACCATCAAAAAACCAATGTAGACAATTATTTGGGAAATAAATTTTCCGGCATTTCTACCTACAGCCTGCCAAAAACTTACCGGATAACCGTTGATATTGGTTACACGGATTTTCATGGCCATCTTTCCTAGTGAGCCTCCATATTTTGAAGATTCAAAGAAACCATGGTAACAAAGGTACCCAATGGGTGCGCCCAGGATTATTAAAAAGCCCAGCATCGCATCAAATGAATCTGAAGTTGCTCCTGCACTTTCAAAACCGGCAAAAACGCCAATAATTCCAAAAAAAGCCGCCCCTAAAATGAGGTTGTCAATAATGTGAGCAACCAGGCGAGTACCAAAATCTGCATAATCCAGATTGAAAGGATCCTGTTCTTCTAAATCCAGGATATCATCAAATTTTTCCATGAAGTTGTTTTAGTAAGGGAATGAATATACTCAAGGACTAAAATAATCAAAATTCAGGGACTGTCTTAGTTCCTTTCCATCCTTGCCTTTGTTTTTTCAAGACTCGCCCAGGGTAATCCGACAATTTCCTCCAGGTATAGTTGGTTCAATTTCAAATCCGTTGCTGCAGTTAGTCTTTTCTCTACTGCATTATGATAGGCAATCGACGCTTCGTTGTATTCTTCGAAAGTAGCTTTGTTTTTTTCAAAAAGGTTTTCTAAAAGCGTATGATTGGCAGATGCATCTTCCTCAGCGGCTTGTCTCGCCTTCAAAACTTCCTTTGCCAATAGGAATTTATAATAACGCGTCAACACTTCCTGGTTAAAGCGTTTTCTTTCTTCGTCAATCTCTA
>JAGQWW010000418.1 GCA_020436955.1 Saprospiraceae bacterium
TGGTTCAAATAAACGATTTTTAGTTGCTTCATCCATACCGGAACCGGTATCACTGATTTTCACCATAATGGTATCAGCATCCTGTTGATATTCCGTTGTAATGGTAAGCTCTCCTTTTTCATCCATTGCCTGCAAGGCATTGTTGATGATATTTAAAAATGCCTGATTGATCTTTCCGGGCATACATAACAGCTTGGGAAGCTGCCCATAATGTTTTACTACAGTAGCTTTCTTTTTGATTTGGCTCTGTAGTATTTCCAGGGTAGATTCCAGCCCTTCATGCAGGTCAACCAGTTTGAGTTCCCCTTCATCCAAACGACTAAAATTGCGCAGACTTTTTACGATCGTAACCGTCCTTTCAACACCATTATTAATACTACTAAAAAGCGATTCGCTATCTTCCATCGCATCTGCCACATAATACTGTTTGTTATCTTCGATAACTTGCTCCAGTATCTCTTTATTGATGTTGTCAGGGTTTAAGGCAAGGTAATTTTTCAGTGCGTCTACAATATCGTCATAATTTGCCTTTAAATTCATAACCCCGTTTGAAATAAAGTTTACCGGATTATTAATTTCATGCGCAACACCGGCAGTTAATTGACCAAGTGATGCCATTTTTTCACTTTCAATCAATTTTAACTGTGCTTTTTTCAAATCTGCCAAAGACTGCTCCAGGGCTTCTTTTTGAGATTCAACTTCTGCCGTTCTTTCCTTCACTCTCAATTCAAGTGAACGGTTTTGTTCTTCTAATAAAGCCTTTCTTTCTTCTTCTTTTTCTCTTAAAATACGTTCTTTCTCCAATTCTTTTTCTACCACGCTTTTCCGCATTTCATTGATACGAACACCCAAACCAAGACCAAACAGCGCCAACTCAGTTGCAATACCAACCTCGACGATACTACTATAGGTCAATCCGAATAAAACTGCCGGCAAGGTGCCCAGCAACTGGAAAACCATGATAATAACAGCAGTAAAATAAAAGGAGGAGGCTATAAAAAAGTATTTCCCGGCAAGGTGACCTTTCCACATTAAAATGGCTCCCAATACAAACAAGGTTGGATAGGAAAACAAGATAGTGGAATAGTTGATAATTACGGAAACCAGTTGATTGCCAAAGATAAGATCACACGAAGCTGAAATAATCAAAAGCCCCAGAATCACCTTCAGGATTTTATCAATCTTTGGATAAATCCTTGGAATCTCCAATATCTCTCTGGCTACTAAAATGTAAAAAAATTGAGTAAATACACCTGTTAGAGAAATGGGAGACTGGTTCAGATCCATATGTCCATAAAGTGGCAGCGCAAACTGGGGGATCAAGGCCAGCGCAAAAAGTGTAACGTTGAAAATATAGGCAGTATAGAAGAAATAAGCTCTGATCTTGGTCAACAGGAACAGCAAAAGATTGAAGAAAATCATTATCAGTGCCGCCCCGATAAACATGTAAGTATAGTTACCCGGTCTTTCAAAATGATTTTGAAAATACTCTTCTGACATGACTGAAACCGGGAAAGTTGGCTGTGGGACAAAATTGGTAGACGCATTTTTTCCCAGCATATACACTACTACTGATTCCTGGGGATTAATATCCAATTCAAAAAAGGAATATCCCGGAACAGGTACTGCCCGATCTCTGGAAGGAACTTTTAATCCTCCTTTTAAAGGTCCGGTTACTTTTTCGCCTCTTTGAAAATATACATCCAGATAGTCAAACCTGGAAGTACCCAGGAAGATTTTTAATAAGGTAGGATCCAGGTTTTGAACATCCAGTTTTAACCAAACTGAATCCCCATTGATGATGTCAGTAGCAGCTTCCTGGCTGACAAAATTTGCATCAAAATTACCTTGTATGACGCCTTGCTTATCTAAACCAATAGGATTGGCATATTGCATGCTTGCTTCAACCTCTTCAAGGTCCAATGAATTGCGTACCTGCACCTGGCTGAAGCCATTGCCAGATGCCAATAGAAAAATAAAGAGGATTACAACAGTTCTCACCATATCATTTAGAATTCAATGAATGGTCTTTAGGGGTGTCTAAAGGTAATAACACTTTCTAATCTCCCATAGGTTTTACCGTAACTCCGACTGCAAATTCCATATCGGCCTGCACCCACCAAGGTTCTTCCACGACTATTTTGTCAGGCAATCCCAAATCTTCCTTAATCGGGAAGGATGCAAAATCATGGAATACAACTTCATAGGTACCCCCCATCAAACCACCACCTTTAAAATCTAGCAATTTACCGTTCCCCTTAATAATTTCCTGATAGCAAGCTAAGGTAGGAAATGTAGCGTCTCTAAATTGTTTTAAAAACAACATCGGTGAGACACCTTCTTTTAAATCTTCCAGTTCTTTCCAGATAAATGGAAGGTCAATATGGAAAGTATCATCCTGAGGTTTGTGTTTAAAAATCTGTTTGATGGCATCCCAGGCTTCTTCCATACTTTTCCATCCGGATTCCAAGCCATTATCATCCTTTTCGGTCCTGGTAATGTCCAACCAAGGGAAAAAGCCGCCAAAGGATGAACCGTCTGGCTCAAAGGTTTGAAAACCAAATCCTTCACAGCTTATTTTTTCTACATTATCTACCCCGTCCGGCATCACAAAACGACCAAAAGCCTTTGGAAAACCCAATTGCTCCCGACCTGTGATAAGCGTTATGACACAGTCAACCAAAATATAAGGGATGAATGATATCACTTCTTTAGCGACCCATTCGCCATCTCCATTTTTGATACATTCGGCAACAGGAATGAAAACCTGGGCGCCATTTTCCACCAGATTACCTTTTTTGGTATAATCCGGTGCCAGGGTATAGCCTTTTTTAATATTGGAAGCAACCAGTAAAAAATTATCAGATAGCGCAAAAAACCGCTTATCGGTTCCTTCAAATTTGAAATTGATGCGCTGGTCCACCATCGCCTGAATTTTCTCATAATC
>JAGQWW010000041.1 GCA_020436955.1 Saprospiraceae bacterium
GATGATTAACAACGTACCAATCATTACAATCCAGTCAACCAGGGTAATAGTCATTGATAAGGCTTAGGAGTAACTATGAGTAAACCACCAGAAAAAGAAAATGATAATTGAATGGATGAACAGTACCAGCCAATACACCTGTTTCCAGGATTGTAAAAAAGGTGGTTTTTCATCCAATACCTTATTATCTTCCTTGTTTTCCATGGTAATATTCAAAGGTGAAATGCTAAATGTAGAATCTTTAAATGTTTCTACATCCAAATAGTTGACCAAAAAACCTAATTTATGACCAAAATCCAAAATTATGGCTGTCGTTGACATAATCTTAAAAGACTTGCTGGTAGACCAGGTGAAAATCAGATTGTTTGAAGAAGGTATTCCGAGGATAAAGAAATGTCTTGCAACACTCAATACCGAACAAATCTGGCACCGTCCAAATGACCATTTGGTTTCAATTGGGAACCTGACTTTACATCTTTGCGGAAACGTAAGACAGTGGTTAATATCCGGGGTAGGAGGGCGACCCGACCATCGAAAAAGGGATGATGAATTTGACGAAAGGGGACCCTTACAGACGGAGTTATTATTAGAACAGTTAGACCTTTTACAACGGGATTGTGAAGAAGTTTTAGCTGGAATTCAAGTTGAAGATCTAATCCAGGAACAAGTTATTCAAGGCATATTTCACGAAACAGGGCTTAGTATTATGGTCCATATAATGGAACATTTCTCTTACCATGTTGGCCAAATCACCTGGTATACCAAGTTTTTGGAGAATGTAGATTTGAAATATTACGGGGATATGGATTTAGGAATTACGAAAGATTAGCATCCTGACTTTATACTTCAAGTTCTACAAAATATAGCTATTCAAAGGGTTAGGTTTGGAATCATGATTATTCACAAAACCTGACTACTATGACTGCAAGGATTTTTACACTAATTGCTTTTTTATCCTTTTCTGTAATGCTGGCAGCCCAGATTTGCCCAGCACCATCAGCAATTATTGAATTTGAACCAAATGAAGTTCGTTCAAAACTTTCTCATGGTGGAAGTTTGTGGTGGGATAAAAATGATGCTGGATTCGCCATTCCGAAAAGAGACCAACGAGCTTTTGATGTACATGCCTTTTTTGCCGCAGGACTTTGGGTAGGAGGGTTTGATCCGGGAGGCAATTTAAAATTAGCAACAGCCACCTACGGACAATCAAATGGAACAGTTGATTATTGGGCTGGCCCTTTGGATGTTTCAACGGCAGGAACCAATCAGACCAATTGTATTAATTGGGATAAATTTTTTAGGATCAAAAAATCTGAAGTTGACCAACATTTAGATTTTCTACAACAGGCTCAAAGCGGCTCATTTAACTACACAAAAGATCAAATTCCAGCAGCAGTAAAAGCATGGCCTGCCAATGGCAATCCATATTTCGAAGAAACTAATGGATTTTCAATGCCCCAGAATAACACAAGTTTTACTGATTTTTTTGATAAAAATGGTAATGGATTGTATGAACCTTTGGATGGAGATTATCCTGCTTTGCACCATTCAAATTGTAATAATTACGTCGTTCCGGCTGAGATGATTTATTGGGTATTTAATGATAACGGAGGATTACATCAGGAATCCCAGGCCGATCCAATTGGAGCAGAATTTCACGCACTTGCCTTTGCATTTAATACAGGGACAACACTTGATTATTCACAGTTTTACCGCTACAAATTGGTTAATAGAGCTATAGAAAACATAAGTGATACAAGGATTGGCTTGTGGACCGATCCGGATTTGGGTTGTTACACAGATGATTATTTAGGCTGCGATACCATTCGTTCTTTGATGTATGTTTACAATGAAGATGCGATAGATGGAGATGTTGGTTCTACATGCTCAGGGGGGGTAAATACCTATGCTCAAGACATACCGATTGTAGGAATTGACATGTTGGGTGTAAACAGTACCAATCCCTCCCTTAATATTCGAACTATGGATGTTTTTGGGTACTATGAGGCCAATTCACCAATTGTGCCAAGGCCAATAAGTGCAATCCAAAACTTTAATGTATTGAATGGCCTCAAAGCAGATGGTCAACCCTTTTTAAACCCGGACGGAAAACCAACTTCCTTTGTCTATTATGATGCTCCCGATTGCAGTTCGCAAAATTGTTGGTCCATGTGCAACGATAATCTTCAGCAAGAGGACAGAAGAGCCGTCTTTTCAACCGGAAAATTTACATTGACCCCAGGTGAAGAGATAGAGTTATACTTTGCCACTGTTTTCGCTCCAAGTCAAGAATATCCTTGTCCTAATCTGGATGAATTTTGGAACGCAGATGATTTAGTACAGGCCGCTTATGATAATTGCTTTGAAAATTTGACATCAAGAACTACCAATATTGATAACAAAGCGCAGGTAAAAATCTATCCAAATCCAGCCAGTCTTGTTAATAAGGAGCTGACAATAGAAGGGTTGAAACAAGGGGATTTAATACAACTTTTTGATATCAGCGGTAGACTAGTAATGGAAGAAAAAACTACTAATACCAATAAGTTTAAGCTAGACTATTCTGAGGGATTAGTAACAGCAGGTATTTATTTTGTCCATGTTCAAAGGGATAATAAGTTGCTAGAAACGGCTAAACTTGTAGTGATTCGATAATTTTTTTGCATATGAATCTAAAATGTACAATCCTTTTACTACCCATATTTCTAACCATTCAAATATTTGGGCAAACTTGTCCGGCTCCAAGTGCCATCATTGAGTTTGAAGGGAATAATGTAAGGTCCAAACTGTCTCACGGAGGAAGTCTTTGGTGGGATAAAAGAAATGGACGGTTTGCTGTACCCAAACAATCTCTTCGAGCGCATGATGTACATGCCTTTCATGTTGCTGGTATTTGGGTTGGAGGAAAAGATCCCGGAGGAAATCCGAAGTTTGCAGGTGCAACTTATGGGCAATCATCTGGCCTTGTTGATTTTTGGGCGGGCCCATTAAATACCCTTACTGGGAGAACCGATCCAAGCATTTGTGCTAATTGGGATCGGTTTTTCCGGGTAGAAAAGGCCGATGTTGATTTACATACTTTTTATGTCCAAAAGTCCAGGCTAGGCACCTTGAATTATACAGCCGATCTAATACCTCCTTCCATTAAGCAATGGCCGGCTAATGGCAATCCGTATTTTGAATCAGAAAATGGCTTCGGACTTCCTGATAACAATTACAGTTTTACGGACTTTTATGATGAAAACCAAAACGGAATTTACGAGCCTTTGGATGGTGATTATCCGGCAATTTACTTTTCTGAATGTCGTAATTATGTTGTTCCTGCTAAAATGATTTATTGGGTTTTTAATGATTTTGGTGGATACCACCAAGAAACCAACGGAGACCCAATACAAGCGGAATTTCATGCTCTGGCGTTTGCATTTAATACAGGTACCGATCTAGACTATTCCCAGTTTTATCGGTATAAAATGATAAACAGGGCTACTGAAGATTTGGAAGGTGCACGCATTGGTTTGTGGACCGACCCTGAACTAGGCTGTTATAATGACGATTTTTTTGGTTGTGATACCAGTAGGAGTTTAATGTACATTTATAATGAAGATGCTATTGATGGGTTAAATGGTACTTTCTGCCCCGGAGGCATCAATACTTTTGGAGAAGAAATACCAATGGTTGGTATAGACTTTTTGGGCGTAAAAACTAAAAATCGATTAGAATCAATAAAACCGATGGAAGTTTTTGGGTTTTACGATAGTAACTCCTTTTACTACCCCGCACCACAAAATACTTCTGGATATTATAATCTATTGAATGGGCTGCTTTCAAACGGGCAGGCAATGCTAACTCCTTTTGGCGATACCACAACTTTTGCCTTTCCGAGTCCTCCAGATTGTAATGATCCTACTTGTTGGTCCATGTGTAAAAATGATCCGGGGACAGAAGATCCCAAAACGATAATGTCCACCGGAAAATTCGACCTCAGTATAGGAAAGGAAATCGAATTATTCTTTGCGAACATATTTGCCCCCAAACAAAGTCACCCCTGCCCTAATTTGGAAGATATAAGAAAAGCAGATGACTTTGTCCAAGCTGTTTTTGATAATTGTTTTCGTGGTGTAACATCGTCAATTCCAAATTTGGATATAAAATATTCTACGCTGGTTTACCCGAATCCAATTTCAATAGCGAATGGGAATCTGGTGGTGAAAGGATTATCAAAAGGGGATAAGTTAAGAATCGTTGACCTCCAAGGTCAAGTACATATGGATAGAATTGTCACTGATTTTGGTGATCAACATTTGAACTTACCAGAAAATATTAGTCCTGGTATGTATTTTCTTCAAGTAAATATTAAAGGTCTTCAAACCAGGACAACGAAGATTATTGTGACCGATTAATTAGTAAAAAGACAGCTAAATGAAAACATTACAACTTACGCTTGCGATATGCATGGCTTGTATTATTCAACCTTGTTTTGCACAAGATTGCGAAGGTCCTCAAAGTTTCACAAAACTTGAGGTGAATCAGGTAAGATCCGGACTAGTGCCAAGTGCCGGAATCTGGAATTTACCAGGCGAAAATGGATACCTGGTTCCGAAGGAAAAGGAATATAATCATTCAGGATTAGCACTATTACTTGGTGGCCTATGGATGGGTGGATTTGATCCCGGAGGAAAGCTAAAAATAGCAGCTCAAACGTATGGTTCTACCCATGGAAACTTAGATTACTGGCCCGGACCCATCGTAAATGGAACAACTACCAACGAAGCTTGTAAAAATTGGGATCGCTTTTTTAGAATTAAAAAAGCCGAAGTAGAAGAGCACTTAAATTTTGTTCGCCAATTCGACCTACTAGGAAGGCCTGTTCCGGAACATTTGATACCTGCATCCATTAGGGCTTGGCCCGGCAATGGCAACTTTTATTTTGAAACGGAAAACGGGTTTCCTCTGGAAGGAGGGTCATTTACCTTCTTTTTTGACAAAAATCAAAATGGAATCTATGAACCTCAAACAGGGGATTATCCAGCTATTGAAACGAAAATGGGTGATTGGTTAGTCCCAGATGAGATGGTGTATTGGGTATTTAACGATGTTGGTAATATTCACAATGAATCCAATAGTGATAAAATTGGAGCCGAGATTCATGCGATTGCCTATGCTTTTTCACAGCCGGGTAACCTGGATTATTCCCAATTTTATACCTACCGGGTTATTAACAAATCTACTGAAAGGCTTGATGATTTTAGGTTTGGTTTGTGGGTAGATCCAGAGGTAGGTTGTCACAATAGAAATATGTCAGGCTGTGATTCAGTACGGAGCCTTGCTTTTTATTATGCTCCTGAAATTGACCCTCAAAATTGCCCTATTAGCACCCCTGATACTTTTCCAATGTTGGGAGTAGATTTTTTGGATGTTTCTGTATCAGGGTCTCCTTATTCGTATCGACCAATGGAAACTTTTGGGTATTACCAGAGTGCGGCTATTGGAAACCCCAGACCAGCTACTACAGATCCACAAACAGGGCTTGAGTTTTACAATTATCTCATTGGTTTAAATCGGGGAGGAAACCCATTGGACAATAATGGAAAGGTTTCAACTTTTGCATTTCCCAGCTCACCGGATTGCATGGACCCCACAACTTGCTGGAATATGTGTTTGGACTCTATGACCTATTTTGATCGCAGAACCATTCAGGCTACCGGTCCTGTTACTTTGCAGCCAAACACCTATATGCAAGTCACGTTTGCTACGCTTTATACTGATGATTTGACCTACCCGTGTCCCGGAAATCAGGCATTGCTCAATATTTCTGATGAAGTGCAGAATCTGTACAATAGAGGTTTTGAATCTTTATTATTATCAGATAAAAATCCAATTTATAAAAATGAAATTAAGGTTTATCCCAACCCAACAAATGGGAAAAATGCAAGGATTACCATCAAAAATCTTCCGTTGCTTTCCAGCATTTATGTGTATGATCTCAATGGAAATGAAATATTTAATAAGCAGGAAATAGAACAAAAGACTTTTGAATTAAACGAGTCTCTTATCCAATTGCAAAAAGGGATTTACATTATTACTGTATTGGTTCCGGATGGATCTCAATTTACTTTCAAGCAGGTAGTCCTATAGGATTTGCTATTCAAATATTCACAGCTTACTAAAACAAAATCAGCATGAAACCACATCATTACCTTCCTCATGTTTTAATGATTTTATTATCTGGCGTTTTAAAAGCTCAAGATTGTGAACCCGCAACAGCCATTACCACCCTTGAAGTTAATAATGTCAGGAGTGGATTGTCAACAAGTGGTACTCTTTGGGATTTGCCAAGGGAAATGGGGTATGTAGTTCCCAAGGACAAGGTCTATGATGGATCAGATCTTGGACTTTTATATGCAGGTATATGGATGGCTGGATTTTCGCCGGATGGCGAATTAAAATTAGCAGCTAAAAAATATGGCACTTTTCAAGAAAAGGTAGATTATTGGCCAGGGCCAATAGTAAATGGTACTGTAAACAATCAGTCTTGTAGTAATTGGGATCGCTTTTTCAGCGTATCGAAAGATGAAATACAGCGGCATAAGGATTTATTGATTCAATATGATCTTTTAAATGAGCCGTACCCTGTCCATTTGATTCCAGCCGCAATCAAAGCCTGGCCGGGAAATGGCAACCCTTATTTTGAAACCGAAAATGGTTTTCTTTTGGAAGGTGGGTCTTTCACCTTATTTTATGATAAGAACAATAATGGCATTTACGAACCTACTTTAGGTGATTATCCTGCTATACAAACCCAGTTAGATCAATGGATGATTCCCGATGAAATGGTTTATTGGGTTTTTAATGATATAGGAGGGATACACAGGGAAAGTAATGGTAAGAAGCTGGGTGTTGAAGTCCATGCTTTGGCTTATGGTTTTTCCCAGCCAGGTCATTTGGAAAATTCCCAGTTTTTTAAATACAAAGTGATTAATAAATCAGGTCAAGATCTTAATGATTTCAGATTCGGCCTTTGGGTAGATTCTGAATTAAGTTGTCGAGGAAATTCATTTGCCGGATGTGATACGGCCAGGAGCCTTTCTTTTTATTATACACCCGATGTCGAAGGTATAAATTGCAATAACCCTGGTGTAGACAATGATACCTTCCCAATGTTGGGAGTCGATTTTTTGGGAGTAAAGGTTAAGGATGGGGATTATACATTCAGGCCAATGGAGGTTTTTTCCTATTATAACAACTCCAGTAATCCAATATTTTCAGGGTCTTATCCACCCCAGACGGCTATGGAGCACTTTGTACATTTAGATGGTATTCACCCTGGTTTATTACCTCCGGGATATCAGGGAACTAATACTAAGTTCGCTTTTCCAAGTCCTCCTGCCTGCTTTAATACTGACAGCTGTTGGAGTATGTGTTTATACCCATCTTATTATTACGACGCCAGTACTATTCAAAGTACTGGCACCAGCCATCTTGGAAATCTTGATTATATGGAAGTGGATTTCGTTTCGCTTTATACTACAGATATTACTTTTCCCTGCCCCAATACTTCGGAATTATTAGCAATTTCGGATGAGATACAGGAAGTTTATGATACCGGCTTTCAACCGTTTTTATCCAATCAAAAAGGTCCATTAGTTCCTGGAAATATTACAGTTTCCCCCAATCCAATTTCCATTGAAAACATGCAATTAAATATCAAGGGATTGAAAAGATTTTCAGACCTCAAAATATATGATGTAAGCGGTAGGGTTTTGTATGAAGTAGCATCTATACCGTCTTCAGAATTCTACATTTATCCTAGTACAGTTTTTCCTTCTAAAGGCTTGTATTGGATAAAAATTTCAGCACCTGATGGCAGCGTATTTACCACAAAACTTGCCATTCAATAATAACAAAGCAATGAAAAATTTAATCAAAAATTTTCTAATCCTTCTGGCATGTATCCTATCAATTTATAAAGCAGATGCATCAGAGGTTTTTCTATTTTTTCCTACAGATACTTTACCTACAAATGGTGATGTTGTTAACATTTTACGGCTAGATGGAGTAGGGGCCGGGTCCAATTTTTTAGATATAACGGATGAAAGTCGTGAGCAAATCCTTTCTGGAAGTTTCGATGGTACTATTGAGTACAAAGGGAGCAGGGCTCCATTTAAAGTAAGAGTTATTGATCCTTCTAAAATTCAGGCAAAGACTTTTGAGTTGACATTGCACGACGATGATGATATGGATGGCAAGTTAGAAGATCCTGTTTTCTGGAAAATAGGCAATGTTGATAATCCAAACGAAGTGTATTATTCCAATACTGACATTTCAATTTTTCAGGAGCAGGAGATACCGGAAATAGGGATTTCTATTTCTATAGTCCAAGGATTGGAACCTGGTAACAATGAGGATGGAGAAGGGCTTTCAAACAATGGTATTATTGGCTATGAAGAAGTTTATGAAAATCCGGCCGGGCCAAAATGGTTATTTGGTCAAAAGGATGAAAATGGACCACCCTTTAATTTTATTGCCAATTATGTTGTAGACGGAGATTTTAATATTGATCCCACCAGGGCTTTTTCAACAATAGGACCCGGATATTTTTTTCCTTATTACATGCTCGACTACAGATTACCACCATTCAACACCATCAGGATTACGCCTGTTGAGGATAATTTAGGTGGTCTTATCAGGCAACAAATGAAAATTGAAGATTTGAATAACATTGATTTTGTTTTTACAAAAGACAAATCAAAATGGACCAGGTGTCCAATAGTAGAGTCAACCTCCAGGGATATGATTAACTACCTTGGTTTTTCAACAGTGGGCGATAGGGAAAAATTTGAACTTAGGGATGCGCCCTCTGTAGGAAAAGAAGATCTTGATGGGGACGGATTGCCAGATCCTGATGGTGATGGAAAAGGTATGGGTTGGTTTCCCGGATATGTAATTGATGTTGAAACAGGACAAAGGTTGAATCTAATTTTTGGTGAGGCCTCCATGTATAGATGTGACGAACCATTAATTCAGCAGATCCTTTATCCTGATTGTGAAAATATTTTTCAAGATCCTCCATTGACCGGAGCAGATATGATGTGGAATCCTACAAACATGGCAATTCTGCCAAATGAGGAACCTTTGGGAAGAGCGCCATGGCGCTACATCTTAGGTGGACAACACTATGTTTATGTTATTAATACCCCATACGATGAAGGAGAAGCTGCAAGAAATTTTCTGGATCCGGAAAAAATGAACAATCCATTGTTAAAAACGAGACTGTTAAGAGAAATTACCTGGACAGGTTTCCTCTATCTTTCTCCCGGGTCGAAGTTGCTCTCTTATGCAGAAGGTTTAATTCCAAATGATTGTATGGTGAAATTGAGAGTCGATAATCCGTTTGCATATTACACAGGCACTGGCGTTGAACAGGGAAGGCCCACGTACAGATTTACCTTGGACAATTTTTATTCAAAAACAAAAGAAGGATCTTTTTCGAATGGGGAGGTATTTATATCACCCAATCCTATTGTCTCAAACGATAGGTCTCTATTTGTACAAAACCTGCCAGATGGTCTTTTTGAGCTTGAGATAAGAGATTTAAATGGAAAAGTTATTCAAAAAAACAAACAGAAGGTTTACGGCAAAGGTGAAATACAACTTTTAAATAACCTCATGCCAGGTGCATACCTTTTGGTCATAAAAAAAGAAAATCGAGTTTTAGGAACGTTACAATTTATCGTAGTTGATTAATCATTTCGACTGGAAAAGCTCTTTTTCAATCAATTCACATAGGATGTGCCCCAAAAGGATATGGGATTCCTGTATCCTGGGGGTATTTCCGGAAGGAACATTCAATAGGACATCAACTACATCTTTGAGTTTTCCGCCGGTTTCACCGGTCAAGCCTACCACCAACATTCCGATCTCCTTTGCTTTTACAACAGCATTATAAATGTTTGATGAATTGCCGGAGGTGCTTATCGCAAACAAAATATCACCTTCCCTTCCAGCTGCCTCTACCATGCGTGCATATACAGCATCAAAACCATAATCATTGGCCACAGCAGTAACGAATGAACTGTTTACGTGCAAAGCCTCCGCAAAAAGTGCGGGTCGATCGAGATAAAATCGACCTGACAATTCAGCAGCGATATGTTGGGCATCTGCAGCGCTACCACCATTTCCACAAAAAAGGATTTTACCATTTTGGTAAAAGGTTTGAGCACATTCCGATGCAAGGTTTTCTACCTTGTGCAATAATTCAGCATTGGAAAGTAATTTCTGTTTTACCTCTATGCTTTCACGGATGATTTTTTCGATAGCGTTTTGCATGTTTTTGATATTGAACTGCAAAAATTGCTTTTGCCGGCCACATGGCCAATTTTTTGACATTTTTTCCCTGTAAAATCATGGAACACCATACTATACCGGTACAAAAAACGGCTCATGTTTACACTTCAGGTTCTTTGGAAGGATCAGCTGAGTATTTAATAATTGCCTGCCACGGCTATGGACAATTATCAAAATACTTTATTCGGAAATTTGATTTCCTTCCTAAAGATCAATTTTTAGTGGTTGCTCCGGAAGGGCTTTCAAGATTTTATACCCAAGGTTTTTATGGGGATGTTGGTGCATCATGGATGACCAAAGAAGATCGCCTGGTTGAAATTGATGATTATGCCCAATACCTGAGTCAGATGTTAGAGCACTTTCAAAAAATGATTAAACCAGATGCAAAAGTGATTTTATATGGGTTTTCACAGGGTTGTGCTACAGTTATGCGTTGGATAATGAAAAAATTTCCTGCAATTGACACTATCATTTTATATGGCGGACTACTCCCTGAAGACCTGGACTATCGTCCTTTCACCACCTATTTTCAAGCCATAGAAATGAAATGGGCCTATGGTGATACCGATAAATTTATTGACCAAAAACGTATAGACTGGCACCTGGCTTTTATCAGGGACCAACTGATGCCAATAAGCACAGTGCCCTACAATGGGGGACATGAAATGATTAGAGAAGTAATGAAGGAAAAACTGCTTCCTAAATACTAGTATGCCCTAACATCCTTATTTTCCATGAAGTTGGCAAAGGCGCGGTTTACCACCCTGTTTCCACCAGGGGTAGGGTAGTTGCCGGAGAAATACCAATCACCAATATTTCCTGGACATGCATTATGCAAACCTTCAATGGTTTGGTAAATGATTTCCACCTTTGGTTTAATTTCTTTAGGTGTCAGGATTTCAGCGATTTTCTTGGAAATTTCCTCCTGGCTGTATTCTTTATACAAAGGAACAACCACATTTTTCACCTTTTCAGCAGGCATATTTTCCATTTCCTTGGCTTCCTTGTAAGCTTTGTCCAATAGATCCATTTTCTTGTCTTCCTTCAAAAGCTCAACGAGTGCTCTGAAGGCAACAAAATCTTTCATTTTGGACATATCGATTCCGTAACAATCTGGGAATCGAATTTGAGGAGCTGAAGAAACAATAATTATCTTATTAGGTCTCAAACGACTCACGATACTGATAATACTATCGCGTAAAGTAGTTCCACGCACAATACTATCATCTAGCAGTACCAGGGTATCCTTGTCGTTTTCAACAATACCATATGTAACATCATACACGTGCGAAACTAACTCTCCACGCGAATTATCATCTGCAATGAAGGTTCTTAGTTTAGCATCTTTTACTATGATTTTTTCTGATCGGATTTTTAGCTCCAGGACCTTTTCAAGTTTCTTTTTGTTAAAATCCTTTTCTGCCAGCTTTTTAATTTTTTCCGCCTTCAATTCGTTCAAACGATTATTCAAACCTTCAACAAAACCATAAAATGCGGATTCTGCAGTATTAGGAACAAAAGAAAATACTGTGTTTTTGAAATCGTAATTAGTGGATTCCAACACTCGATCAGCTAATTGTTCTCCCAACTTTTTTCTTTCCAAATAAATATCTCTGTCTGTTCCTCTGGAGAAATAAATTCTTTCAAATGAACAGGCCATTCTGGGCTTGGATTCTGTGAAGGGAACTTCAGCTACTGCACCATTAAATTTAATGGTCAGAGCATGGGCAGGCTTGAGTTCCTGTACCTTGCTTATATGTACGTTGAAAGTAGTCTGGATAGCCGGTCTTTCAGAGGCAACAACTACTACTTCATCGTCATCATAATAGAAGGCAGGGCGAATGCCATGGGGATCTCGAATAACAAATGCATCTCCGTGTCCAATAAGGCCTGCCATCGCATATCCACCATCAAATTTTTTGCTGGCCCTGCGTAACAATCGTTGTAAATCAAGGTGTTCAAAAATCAACTCATTGACTTGTTGATTTGAATACCCATCCGGTTTGAACCAGGTATGCAGACGCTGTACTTCGTCATCAAGGAAGTGTCCGATCTTTTCCAAAACCGTAACGGTATCTGATTTTTCCTTAGGATACTGACCATATCCTACCAATTCTTCAAAAAGCTCATCAACATTGGTAAGGTTGAAGTTACCTGCCAATACAAGGCTTCGGTTTTTCCAGTTGCTTTGACGCAAAAATGGATGTACAGTCTCAATGGTATTGGAACCATGCGTTCCATATCGTAAGTGGCCTAATAATAACTCACCTGTATAAGGCAAATTACCTTTTAACCAATCCGGATCTCTTAGTTTATCTAGGGGAAGATCGTTGAAGTAGCCGTAAACGTGATCAAAAAGATCTTTCAGGGAATCCTGGGCATTACTTCTTCTTCGGCTGATGTAGCGCTTTCCCGGGGGAACATTAAGTTTTATGGTAGCCATTCCGGCACCATCCTGACCTCTGTTTCTTTGTTTCTGCATCAAAAGG